>JANXLP010000082.1 GCA_025355125.1 Opitutaceae bacterium
GCCGCCGCCGATGACGACGAAGCCGGGGTCGAGCGCCATCGCGAGGTTGGCGACATGGAGGCCGAGGGCCTTGGCTTGCAGGTCGAAGATTTCCAGGGCGAGGGCGTCGCCTTTTTGGGCGAGTCCTCGGAGGGAGAGCGCCTTGTGTTTGGGGGTGTCGGAGGATTTCGCGAGGGGATGATCGGGATATTTTGGCAGGAGGTGGGCGATGTATTGAGGGAGGCCCGAGATGGTGGTGTAGGCTTCGACGCAGCCCCAGTTGCGTCCGCAGCCGCAGGCAAAGGGCGCGGCTTGGTCCAGTCCGGCGCCGAGGAGGTGCAACGGCGAGGGCATGTGGCCGGCCTCCATGCCGGCGAGGTGGTCGCCGGAGAGGGGCAGGCCGTGCGCGTCGATGTAGGCGGTGCCGAGGCCGGAGCCGGGGGCGAGGAGGACGACGGAGGCTTTTTGGTTGCCGCGCACGCGGGCGGCTTCACCGACGCCGCCAAGGTCGCCGTCGTTGCCGACGACGAGCGGGATGACGCGGCCGGCTTTGGCAGCGAGGGCGGCGGAGTAATCGGCGTGGAAATTCCAGCCGGTAAACGAGGCGGGCAGGTTGGCGGAGCGATCGAGCACGCCGTAGCTTTGATACGGGCCGGGCAACGCGAGGCCGACGCCGGCGACTTGGGGCCAGGCGAGTTGGTTGTCGGCGAGGAAGCCTTCGACGCCCTCGACCCAGCCCTTGATGACGGCGGCGGTGCCGTCCTGGGAGTTGGTTGAGCTCTGGCGGAGCTTGGTGGAGATGGGGGAGCCGTCGGCCCAGACGCCGCCGGTCTTGGAAGTGGTGGCGCCGCTGTCGGTGCCGATGAAGACGGTGGGGGTGCTCATGGGACGGGGAAGAAAGAGAACGAGAAAGAGGATGGGTTAACCGAGGAGGTTTTTGAGGGCAGCAAGGTATTTTTCCTGGGTGCGGAGAATGACGTCGGCGGGAAGGGAGGGCGCGGGGGGCGTCTGGTTCCACTTGATGGCGAGGAGGTGGTCGCGGACAAACTGTTTGTCGTAGCTGGGGGGCGAGCAGTCGGGGCGGTATTGGTCGGCGGGCCAGTAGCGGGAAGAGTCGGGGGTGAGAACTTCGTCGATGAGGACGAGGTTGCCGGCGGTATCGGTGCCGAACTCGAACTTGGTGTCGGCGAGGATCATGCCGGCCTTGGCGGCGCGGTCGTGGCCGAGTTGATACAACGCGATGCTGGTGGCCTTGACCTTTTCGTAGAGGGCGGGGCCGACGATGGCGGAGGCTTGGGCGTCGTTGATGGGCTCGTCGTGCTGGCCTTTGGGCGCTTTGGTGGTGGGCGTGAAGAGGGGTTGAGGGAGTTTGTCGGCCTGGCGGAGGTCGGCGGGGAGGCGATGGCCGCAGACTTCGCCGGTCTTTTGATAGGAGGACCAGCCGGAGCCGACGAGGTAGCCGCGGACGACGCACTCGATGGTGAGGGGCTGCAGCTTGCGCACGATCATGGAGCGCAGTTGCAGGTCGCGGTCGGTGATGCCGCGGCGGGCGAATTCACCGGTCTGGTCGGGTAGGAGGTGGTTGGGCAGGAGGCGGGAAGTCTGGGCGAACCACCAGTTGCTGATCTGGGTGAGGATGATGCCTTTTCCCGGAATGCCGTCGGGAAGGATGACGTCGAAGGCGGAAAGGCGGTCGGAGGCGGTGAGCAGGAGGGCGTCGCCGAGGTCGAAGATTTCGCGGACCTTGCCCGAGGCGATGCGAGGGAAGGGAAGGTTGTCGATGGAGGTGACCGCGCGAGAGGGCAGGGAGGCGGCGATTTCGGAGGAGATCATGTGGTAAATGAAGAAGGTTTCGCAGTCCAAGGAGTCACCGGCGACTTGCCAAGGTCGATTCGGGCGCGGGTTGATTACGTCTGCTCGAGACGATTCGCGCGAACCGGGTGGGATGCGTTAAGCGTTTCCGGCCGGTCCGTATCTTCGTAACCGCGCCGCGACGTCTGACCTGAGCCGGTCCAGATACCCCAACGTATAGGTTGCCGCATCGAGGGTCGCATCCGCGACCAGCGGCGTGAGATCCATCGCCCACGTGATGCCGGCCATGCGGTCGGTGGCGTGGGATGTGTGGAACGTCGCGTGCGCGAGCCGGCGGCCGGGCACGGCGAGGTCGTATCGTTTGCCTCCGCTGATCTGGGAATCGAACACCTTCAGCAATTCGTCGCCGAGCGCCGGGTGTCGTCCCGCGTCGAGTGCGACCTTGTCGGCGTCCACCATCCAGTCGAGATCGCGCCACACCTCGCAGCCGAGCACGCGGCGCGGACCGGTTCCCGGAGGCAGCGCGCGCAGCGCCTCCAGGCAGCGCAAAAAAACCGCGACGTGCGTGTCATGCTTATCCGCTGGGTTGTGCAGGTAAACCACCTCGGGGCGGCAGCCGCTGAAAATCGCTGCGAGGTCGGCGCGCACGCCGGCGTGTTCTGGCGCCTTTACGTCGGCGCTCGGGTGCGCGAGCTGGAGCTGGATGGCGTAGCGACCGAGCGTGGCGGCTTTACGCTGCTCCTCGCGGCGAATCGCTAGCATCTGTTCGTCGGTGAACTTGAGAAACGCGCCTGTGCGTGGCGAGCCGGCACCGTTGGTCATGACCACGCCGCCGAAAGCCTTGCCCGCTCCGTCGAGACAGTCGGCGATGCCCGCGTGCGCCATGATCTCGATGTCATCCTGATGCGCCGCGACGCAGAGGTGCGTTACACTCGCGAGCGCGGCGGACGGTTCGCCGCCCTCCGGCAAAAAAACATCGGCATCGGTGCGGTAGAGTTTCATGAGGACGGGAAGAGTTGGGCGGGATACTCGCCTTTGGCGACCAGCGCGGCGAGCGCGGCCTGCACCCGCGGCTTGTCCTCGCGGTAAGTCACGCCGAACCAGCTCGCGGTCGTCGGCATCACCCGCACCGCCGCCGTGCCCGACGCGATCTGCTGCGAGACGGCCTCGGGCAGATAAAACTCGGACTTTAACTCGCCGCCGCGCGTCGCAAGGAACTCCACGAACTGCCGGTCCAGCGCCCCGAACAACGCCGGCGTGAACGCCCAGCAGTTCATCGACACGATTTCCTCGCCCGTGAATTTTTTGCCCGACGCCGCGCCGACCTCCTCGCGCAGGATGCCGGTGTGCTCGACCACGCATTGCAGCGTGCCGTCCGCCGCTGCCGCGCACACGCCGCGCGATACTGCGCCGTTTTCCGAAAGCGTGTTGGCCAGCCGGTAGCCGACCATCGCAAATTGTTGAGCAGGAATTTCGGATTTCTGATGGGCGGATAAATAAGCCGCCATTTTCCGGAATGCGTCGCGGCCGAAATAGTCGTCGGCGCCGATCACCGCGAAAGGTTCCTTTACCGCATCGCGGGCGCACCACACGGCGTGGCCGGTGCCCCAGGGTTTTTCGCGGCCGGGTGGCGGTGTGAAGCCTGCCGGCAGCGCGCCGAGCGACTGGAAAACATAGTCCACCCGCACGCGGCCCGCGTATTTCGCGGCGACCTGGGTGCGAAACGCCTCCTCGAACTCACGCCGAATGACAAACACCACGCGGCCAAAGCCCGTGCGGATCGCGTCGAACACCGCGTAGTCTAGAATCGTTTCCCCTGACGGCCCTACTGGATCTACCTGTTTGAGTCCGCCGTAGCGAGAACCCATACCGGCGGCGAGAACGAGAAGTGCGGGTTGCATATCAAATTTCAGTCAAAAGGGGTCAGGGCGAGTTATGTCAATTTTTTAAGATTCGCTTTGCTCAGATAACTCCGCGTCGTCCCCACGGTTCCCATATGGAGAGCCTTGGCTAGCCACGCCGCCGAGGCCCCCGCTTCCCTACGCAGACGCAAGGCGATCGCCACTTTCCAGCCCGCGTTTTTCTTGGCGCCGGCTAATTCCTCTGGTTGCCTGCCTTCCTTGCGCAAAATTTTTTCCATCAACAACTCCCAGCGCGCTTCCTTGAGATGCTTCGCCTGTTCTGCGTCCACGCCGGCTGTCAGCGAGCGCTGTGCATGCGCCTTGGCCATGACCTTCCGCCAACTGTCCGTGCCCAGCGCCCACCCCTTCGACATGATCTCAAACCCCAGTTCCCTTTGCCGGGTCCCATCGCTGGCCAAAGCCGTTAAATACCCCACATAAGCCATCCCGCCCTCCGCATCGTCGGCCAGTCCCCGTTGCTTCAGCCAATCATCCGCCACCAGCCCCGGAAAACGCTTTTCGCGCGCCTTCACGAACGCCGGCAGGCTGCTCCAGCGAAACGCCTCTACCTGCGAAGCTGGCACGATCCCCGCGCGCACTGGATTGAGATGGATGTAGTCCACGAGGCCCGCCAGCGCCGCCTGATCCTCCACCAGTAACGATTGATAACGCCCCTGAAACAGATGCCCCCGCTCGCCCCGTAAACGGTTAAACCGCACCGCCAGGGTGCTTTGTAGCCAGTGCATCCCGTCGGTCAGATTCGGCTGCGGGGTTTCCACCGCCAGATGATAGTGATTTCGCATCACCGCATACGCATGCAACCGCCAGCCGTATCGCTGGGTTGCCTCTGTCAGCACGGTGACAAACGCCTCCGCCGCGCCAGACGTTTCGAACACATCACGCCGGTAGTTCCCACGATTCAACACATGGTAAATCGCCCCCTCGTATTCGATTCTGAGTTTTCTTGGCATTTTTTATTATGCTCGCCGCAATTAATGGCTATTGGCAATCTTAAAATTGATAAACCTCGCCCTGACCCCTTTTTGACGGGACCTTTTTGACGGGTCGCAGACCAGACCTTTTCCCTCACGGACAAAACTGCCTCCCTGGCGGACCAAGTTGCTTCCGCGCCACTCCTGACCGCCAGTTCGCCGGGGTCAATCGCCTTCCTCTCGCCGTCAACTGACTTCCGCCCTCATCCTTCATCCTTCCGCTTTCATCCTTCATCCTTCACCCCTCCCTCCCCATGCCCCACCTCCGCGTCCAACTCGGCTTCACCAGCGCCAACGATCACACCTTGGAAGAAATCGCCGGGTCCGTGCATGATAATCTCTTCGGGACCCCCGCCTATCCCACGCCCCCGGTCACGCAGGACACCCTCCAGACCGCCCTCACGGATTTTAGCGCCTCCCTCGCCGCCCAGCTTCAGGGCGGCACCGCCGCCACCGCAGATAAGAACAGCAAGCGCGACGCCCTCATCACCCTGCTCCGCCAGCTCGCCAGCTACGTCCAGGAACGCTGTGGCAACGACCTCGCCACCCTCCTCGCCAGCGGCTTCGACGCCGTGAGTATGAACCGCGCCAGCACCCAGCTCGCCCAGCCCCTCATCAAGGAATTGATCAATGGCCTCTCCGGCCAGCTCCGCGTCCGCATCGGCCCCATCCCCAACGCCCGCTGCTTTGAAATCCGCTACGCCCTCATCGGCCCTGGCGGTGCCCCCGGCCCCGGGCAGAGCGCAGGCCTCATCACGAATTCCCGCGCCCTCTCTATCGAAGGCCTCACCCCCGGTGCCAACTACACCGTCCAAGTCCGCGCCATCGGTGGCAGCACCGGCTACAGCGACTGGAGCGATCCCGTCAGCCACATGAGCCTCTAGCTTTCCCCGGCCAACCCCCTCCGCCGCACCGCTATTCTTTTTAATAAAGTCGCCATTCCTTTCCCTCGCACCGCCATGAAAACCTTTCTTACTGCCATGAAAATAAACCGCCCCCCCTTCTTCCGCGAGAATAAAAACCCCAAGGCCCGCCAGCCCGGACGCCTCAGCATCCTCGTCGGCTCCCTCCTCGCCCTCCTCGCCGCGCCTTCCGCGAAGGCCGTAGTCTATTATTGGGATGACAACGCCGCCACCGCCGGTTTCGGCACGGCTGGCGCTTCCG
>JANXLP010000103.1 GCA_025355125.1 Opitutaceae bacterium
AAACTCGTGCAGGCCCGCGGCCAGCTCCAAGTCGTCGCCGACACCGTGCCCGCGCCGTCGCGCGAAACCGCCGCACAGATCGAGGCCGATCTCGCCCGCGCTCAACGCGCGCTCGCCGCGATGCAGACCGAGCTGCGCGGACGCGGCCCCGCCGCCGCCGCGCTCGCCGCGATGAAGGCGCCCGCCGCCCGCACCGATGCGTTTTTCGACCTCGCCACCTACGTCGAGCAGTCCCGCGCCCGCGCCGCGAAACAGGGCGTCTCCATCGCCCCCGCCGCCGCGCATTTCGGTTTTTCGCTCTACGCCAACGAGGCGCCCGAGGTCGCCCTCATCGGCCCGGTGTTTCGCCAGCGCCTCGTCGCGCGCTACCTCGTCGAAGCCCTCTTCGCGGCCCGGCCCCGCGCGCTGCTCTCGCTCCAACGCGAGCGTCCCCTCACGGCCGACGAGCGCAAAACCCGCGCCGAAGCCCTCGCCGCGGCCGCCGCCGATCCCGCCGCCGTGGTCGCGGCCCAGCCGGAAAAATCCGCGACGATCTCACCCGATTATTTCGACCTCGATCCGCGCCTCGGTGCGGGCACCTCGGGCTTTGTCGAGGTGAGCGCGTTCCGCCTCGTGTTCACCGGGCAGACCGCCGCGCTGCGAGCCCTGCTCAACCAGCTCGCGAGCTTTGAACTCCCCGTGATCGTGCGCGCCGTCGAAGTCGAACCCGCCACGGGTGAAGACCTGGTGGGCGCTGCGGAAGACGCAGCCCCTGCGCCCACCGCCACCGTTGCCGCCCTGCCCGCGTTGATCGTGCTCAGCGCGCCCGCGCCCAAAGCCGCGCCCGCGAACAAACCCGCCGCCATCGCCCCGATGGTCCCGAAGGCGCTTTCCAAGTTCACCGTCACCGTCGAGTTCGTCGAACTCGTGCCCGCACCCGCGCCCGCCGTGGCGTCCACCCCATGAGCGCCGCGCCTTCCGTCAAGCCGCTGCTCCTCGCCGCCACCGCGCTCGTCGTCGTCTCCGCCGGCGTGTGTGGCACGCTCATTTGGCGGCTGCGCGCCGCCGCGCCGCTCGGCCGCCCCGCGCTCACCGCGCCCGCCTACGTGCCCGTCGCCGTGGAGGTGCCCGTCGGGAGAAACTCCTCGTGGGAAACGCCCGCCCCGCTCACCCGCGGCCGCGAATGGTTCTACGATGTGTTCACGCCGCCCGAGATTTTTTATCACCCCCGCACCCGGCAGTTCGCCGTCTCCGCCGCGGCCGCCGGTGGCGACGAGATCATCGAAGCTCCCTTCGGCCTCGAGCTGGTGAGCGTGCGGCCCGAGCCATTTCGCCTCCAGCTCATCGGCTATGTCGGTGGAGCGGGGGAGGGGGATGCGCGCGGCATTTTTGAGAACCGGATCAGCGGAGAAGTTTTTCTCGCGTCCGCCGGCCATCGCGTTGCCGACCTCGCGCTGTCCGTGAAACGTTTTCACGTGCGCACCGAGACCGTCGCGACGCCCGAGAGCATGAGCTTCAAGGCCCGCGTCGCCACCGCCCTCATCCACGACAGCCGCACCAACCGCGATGTCACGCTCACGCAGCGCGAACGCCATTTCACGGGCAACGCCTTCGCCCTCGTCGCGCTCGCCGGCGAATCCGCACCCCGCGAAGTCCGCGCTGGCGACACCTTCAGCGTCGGCCCCGCGAGCTATCGCATCGAGAAGATCGCCCTCGACCCCGTCGCCCTCGACGTCACCAAAACCGCGCCCGACCTCGCCGCCCCGGTGCGCCGCACCCTTTTGCCCCGTTTCGATCCCGCCGAATCCGCCCCCCTTACTCCCTGATCCGCTCCCCGCTTCAACTGTCCATGAAACTCAAGCACTTCTCCCCGCCGCTCCTTTGCCTGCTTGCCGTGCTCGCCCTGGTGGCGCTCGTCGTTGCGCCGGGCGCCCGTCTCGTCGCGCAACCCTCGGTGGAGGATGAAAAAATAAGCATGCTCTCCGAGGCGCTCCGCGCCCGCGACGCCGGTGATTATGCCGCTGCCGATCGCAAACTCGCCGAGCTCGCCGTCATCGTGCCCAACGACGCCTCCGTCACCCGCCTCCGCACCGAGATCGCCGCCGCCGCCCGCGCCCGCCAAGCCGCCGATGAGCGCGCCGTCTCTGAGGCCGCCGAACGCGCCAGCCAACTCGCCGCCGCCCAACAAGCCCAGGCGGCCGTCCGCCCGCCCGCGACTGAAGCCCCGGCGATGATCGACGTGAAAATCCCCGAGCCCGCATCCCGCGCCCCTGCGAATCAGCCTGCCGCTCAGTCTTCTTCGGCCGCGAGCGCCGCCGCCGAGGCCGAAGCCGATGCCCTCGTCGCCGCCGAATCCGCCCGCATCAACGCCGCCCTCACGCACGCCAAAGCCCAGCGCACCACCGCCCGCGCCCAGGTTCGCGATGGCAATTTCGAAGCCGCCCTCGCGACCCTCGACTCCGCACTCGCCGCGCTGCCCGTCAATTCGCTCACCCAAAAAACCATCGCCGAGCTCAAGCGCGACAAAGCCTCCGTCCTCTACGACCGCGCCCAAGCCCAGCTCGCCCGTGGCGACATCGAGGGCGCCCGCGCCGCGCTCGCCGTGGCCGCCGATCTTGAGCCCGGCAGCGCCCGCGGTGCCGGCCTCGCCCGCCAGTTGTCCCGCGCCGATTCCAAAGCCCCCAAGCTCGCGAGCTTCGCCCCGCCGCCCGGCGTCGATGCGGAGTTCCTCGCCGAGCGCGCCGCCCTTGAACAACTCATCGCCAAAGGCCGCGCCCAATACGTCGCCGGCGACATCGACGGCGCGCAGAGCACCTTCCGCTCTGTCGAGGCGCAGGCGCCCGACAACACCGTCGCCAAGGGCTTCCTCCTTCGCATCGCCCAGGAAAAAGCCGAGACCGGCGCCCTCAATCGCGAGAAAACCCGCACACAACTCCTCGAAGAAGTCGCCAAGGGCTGGCAGCGCCCCGGCATCTACCAAGAGCGCGCCCGCGACGATGCTGCCGCCACCGCGACTGCCCCGCTGCTGAAGAAACTCAACGAGATCGTGCTGCCGACCGTGAGCTTCACCCGCGCTGAGATCAGCCAAGTCGTCGCCGCGCTCAGCGCCGCTTCCGAAGAATACGATACCACCGGCGTCGCCCCAAAAGGCGCCAACATCGTCCTCATCGACCCCACCGCTAAAAATCCCACCATCACGCTCACGCTGCGCAACGCCACCCTGAAGCGCGTCCTCGATTTCGTCACCGAATCCGCCGGCTACCAATACGAGGTCCAGGCCGACGCCGTCGTCGTCCGCCCCGGCGGCGAGACCAGCACGCTCGACACCGCGTTTTTCCCCATCACCCGCGCGACCGTCCTGCGCATGACCGGTATCGGCGGCGGCAAAGCCGATCCGCTCTCCTCCGCCGGCTCCGCCAATGAAGGCGGCGTCTCCGGCGGCGAGGCCGGCTCGATGAAAGGCTTTCTCCAACAGGCCGGCGTCAGCTTCACCATCGAGGGCAGCAGCCTCGCCTACGACGGCTCCGCGATCATCGTCACCCAGACCGCGCGTAACATCGAACGCATCCGTAACATCCTCGCGCGCTACCACGACGTCCGCCAGGTCGAGATCGAGTCGAAGTTCATGGAAGTCCAAGAAGGCGCCCTCGAAGAACTCGGCGTGAAATGGAATCTCTCCCGCCGCGGCGTCGCCCAGGTCAATCCCACCACCGGCGCGCCCATCCTTGATAGTAACGGTCGCCAGGTCTTCTCGCCACGCGAGACCTACGGCACCGACAACGTCACCCGTTCCCTCGTCGGCGCGTTCCCCAGCACGTCCATCGGCAATTCGCTTAACATCAGTTCCAGCGCCGCCAGCGGCGGCGCCTCTCTCGTCGTGCCCGTCGCCCCCTCGACCATCCCCGGCGGCGTTTCCCTCGGCTCCACCGCCGCCGCGCTCGCCAACATCACCGGCTTCGTCGGCGAGTTCGATGTCACCGCCGCCATCCGCGCGCTCTCGCAGAAGCAGGGCAGCGATCTCCTCAGCTCCCCCAAGGTCACTGTCCTCTCCGGCAATCCCGCCAACATCGTCGTTGCGCAGGAAATGCGCTATCCGCAGAGCTACGGCGAAATCCAGAGCCAAGTCGGCTCCTCCAGCGGCACCGGCACCGGTGGTGCCGGCGTCACCATCACGGCGGGCACGCCGCAGGAGTTCACCTCGCGCAACGTCGGCGTCGAAATGAAAGTCACCCCCACCGTCGAGGAGGACGACTATTCCATCAGCCTCGACCTCAACCCCAAGGTCACCGAGTTCGAAGGCTTCGTCGAATACGGCGGGCCCAGCATCGCCATTTCCTCCGGCACCACCGTCACCGTGCCGCCCGGTTTTTATCAGCCGATCTTCTCCGTCCGCGAGATCACCACCAAAGTCACGATCTGGGACGGCGCCACCCTCGTCATGGGCGGACTCACGCGCGAAGAAGTGAAAAAAGTGAACGACAAGGTCCCGTTCTTCGGCGACCTCCCGCTCATCGGCCGACTCTTCCGCTCGAAGGGCGAAAGCTCGCAGAAGCGCAACCTGCTCATCTTCGTCACCGCGAATCTCGTGAGCCCCGGCGGCTCGCCCAAGAAGCAAAACCTGAAAAGCACGCCCGCCAACTCGCTCTTCCAGAACCCGACGATCGTCACCCCCGCAAGCGCCGAAGCCCGCACCCGCGACGGCAATAAGTAATCTCAACCCGGAGCCCCGACCATGATCTTTTCCCACTCCGAGGTGGCTCGCGTTGACCCCAACGCGATTTCTCGCCCGCCCGCGTTCCGCACCCTTCGCCTTTTGGCCACCGCCTGCGCCGCCCTCTGCGCCTTCACCGTCGCCCGCGCTACGCCTACGATCTCGATAACGCAGCCCACGTTCCCCCCGATCGTGACGTCCGCTATAAGCATTACGGCCACCGCCACGCCGACCGCTCCCAGTGGCGGCGTGACCCCGGTCATCGTTTCAGTTCAGTTTTTCGATAACGGCACCAGCATCGGCACGGTCGGCGTCGGCTCGCCGTT
The DNA here is from genome assembly GCA_025355125.1 of Opitutaceae bacterium. Classification (GTDB taxonomy): domain Bacteria; phylum Verrucomicrobiota; class Verrucomicrobiia; order Opitutales; family Opitutaceae; genus Tous-C4FEB. Next base: position 5,017 of record JANXLP010000103.1, read on the forward strand.
TACCGTCTATTGGCTTCCGACGTCCAATGGCGTTCACACGCTCACGGCGACCGTCACCGATAACTCCGTGCCCACCACCGGCACCACTCCCTCGGTCAACACCGCCACCGCCACCAGCATCGTCTCGCTCACCACCGTGCGCACCGCCACTGTGCTCGCCCCTGCGGTCAACGCCACCCTCGCTCAAAATTCCTCCATCTTCCTCCGCTCGCTCGCCACCCTGTCCGACACCGTGGTCGCCAACGTTCGCTTCAAGGTGGACGGCACCAACGTCGGTCCGGCCATCACCTCCGCGCCCTACAACACCGCCATCGTGCTCTCCGCCGCCAACGGCTTCACCGTCGGCGCGCACAACCTCACCGTCGTCGCCGCCAACGGCGACGGCACCATCACCGCCACGTCGCCCGCCACGGTCATCAACATCGCCGCCGCCGTCGGCACCGCGCCCACCATTACCCTCGGCACCTCCGCTTCGGGCGGCCTCGTGCCCGTCAACCAGAACGCCACGCTCTCCGCCACCGCCGCCGATGCCGACGGCTTCATCCCGAGCACCGCCGGCGGCGGTGTCACGTTCTACGTCGATGGCGACCCCGTCGTCCCGGCCGGCACCGGCGAGACCAACCCCGACCTGATCGCGCCTTACACGGTTTCATGGCGGCCGACCGTGGCCAAAGCCTACTCGCTTCAAGCCCAGGTCATCGACGATAAGAACAACTCCGTCCTCTCCTCCGTCGTCACGGTGACCGCCACCGCCGCCACCGTTCCGCCCACCGTCTCCCCCACCAGTCCCGCCGCCGGCGCCACCCTCACCGTCGGCACGCCCGTCTCCCTGACCGCCACCGCCGCGGCCAATTCCGGTGCCACCGTCACCAAGGTCGATTTCCTCTCCGGCACCACCGTGCTCGGCACCGCCACGACTGCGCCCTACGCCTTCACGTGGACCCCCACTGCCGCCGGTGCCGTCTCGTTGACCGCCCGCGTGACCGATTCCAACGGCACCGCCGTCGCCTCGACCGCCGTGGCCGTCACCGTGGTCGCCGCCGTGCCCACCGTCGCGATCACCGCGCCCACCAACGGCACCAGCATCGCCCTCGGCACCGCTGCCACCGTCACCGCCGCCGCGACCGCCAACGGCGGCGCCACCGTCAGCCGCGTTGATTTTCTCAACGGCACCACCGTGATCGGCACCGCGCTCAACGCACCCTTTTCCATCTCTTGGACGCCCACCACCGCCGGCGTCAACGCCCTCACCGCGCGCGTCACCGATTCCGCCACCACCGTCGTCACCTCCACCATCGTCAACGTCACGGTCACCGCGCCCACCGTCGTCCTCACCGCGCCAGCCGCCGGAGCGACTCCCACCGTCGGCGTCGCCGTCACGCTCACGGCCACCGCGGCCTCCGTCGCCCCCGCCACCGTGACCAAGGTTGATTTCTTCGCCGGCACGACTCTCGTCGGCACCGCGACCACCGCCCCGTTCACCACCACGTGGACTCCCACCGCCGCGGGCGCGATTTCGCTCAC
>JANXLP010000111.1 GCA_025355125.1 Opitutaceae bacterium
TGCGCCTGCTGATCGTCGCCGTCACGCTGGCGGTCGCGGTGTTCGTGGTCACGGCGTGGCAATTCTACGCCAGCCGCGAACTGAGCACGCAGATCGAGTATTGGGAAAAGCGTAACGCGGAAAATCGCCGGCCTCTCGCCCAGGTGCAGCAGCTCAGCCGCACCCTCGTCAGCAAAGACGAGCGCATCAAATACGCCTACGAATTGATGCAGATGCCGTTTCCGGTTTCGGAGTTTATCCTGAACCTGGGGCGCGCGCGGCCGGCCAACATCCGGATCGATACCATCACCGCCAACGACGCCGGCGTGGTCGTGCGTGGCGGTCTCCGGCAGGCATCGGAAGAGGCCAGCCGCACGACCAAGCGCTACGTCGAAGAACTCCGCCGCGATCCGGCGATCGGCCCGCTTTTCACAGGTATCACGATCACGTCGTTCAACCGCGAGGGCGCTACGGACGTCCACGTCTTCGAGATCACGTTCCGGCTGAAGGACCCGAAGGCCGTCAAAAAATGAGCGTCTTTTTCCAACGTTTTTGGGACCTGATCCGGCGCTACCCGCTCGTCTCCTCGTGCGTGGTGGTGATGATGTTGCTGGGCGCGGCGAACTATTATTTTTTCGACCAGCGTGCCATCCTGGCGAGCCAGCACGATGATGCGCGCGTCTATGGCGAGCGCATGATGACGGTGCTCGCAGGCCATACGCGGTTGACGGCGCAGGTCGCCACCACGCAGGAGGCGGTCGAGCTGATCGAGCGGAACCTCATTCAGGAAAACGATCTCCCTGAAAATCTCGGCTATTTCTACAAACTCGAGACGGCGAGTCGCGCCCGCATCGCGCAGATCTCGCAGCTGAACGCGCAGACGCTCATCGGCAATCCGTTCAAGGCCGTGCCGTTTTCCGTGCACGTCACGGGCTCGTATCCGCAGATCATCGGGTTCATCCGCGCGCTGGAAACGGGACCGCGGCTGGCGCGCATCCGTGAATATGAGTTCACCCGCAGCGATGCCAAGACCGGCACGTTGGCGATGGATCTCACCGTCGAACTTCTCGGCAGCAAATGAACGCGCACCTTCGCCGCTCCGTTCATCTCGCCGTCCTCCTCGGGCTTTTTCCGGGCGCCGCTTTCGCCGCAGAGCCCGCGGCGGGCGCCGCACCGAAATCCCCCGCGAGCAAAGCGGGTGCGGCCAAACCGGCGGACGCGAAGGTGATCGATCCGTTTGACCAAGTCCGCATGCGCATCGATCAGATCCTCAAGGCGCGGGTGAATCCCGAGTCGCTGCCCGCGGTGTTGCCCAATCCCTTTACGCTCCCCAACACCACCACGGCGCTGTTGATCGAAGATGATCTTGCGCCCGCCGCGCCCCAGACGCCGGCGGCGGCACCCGCAGGCCCGGAGCCCGGTAGCGACTTGGAGACGCTGGTGAATTTTTCCGCGACGCTGAAACTCGGCGGCACGGTTTCGCTCAACGGGCAGACCAGCCAATACATCAATCAACTGCTCTACAAAGAGGGCGACGTGATCCTGATGGAAAAGCGCGACCCCAAGAGCGCCGTCAAAGTCGTCCGGATCGTCCCCGGTGCGCTCACGCTGGGCTTCAATGAAGCGCAGCACACGGTGCGGTTGAAGAACTGAGAGCGGGTGCGGTTGAGCGCGGGCGGGAAAATGCGGTTGAGCGCTAAGAGGGCGTCTAAAAAGGTCTCCGATCTGGTCCGTCGTGGCATGGGCGTCCCGCCCATGTTCCGAACCCACGGGCGGGACGCCCGTGCCACTTTCGATCCGCCGCAGGCAACCCTACCTTTTTAGACGCCCTCTGAGAGACTAGAGGGCGGCTAAAAAGCGCTGGGAAGGTGGGGGCGGCTCTCCGAGCCGCCCTGAGTTTGAATGTCGCGTCACTCTAAAACCCAGGCCGGCTCGGAGAGCCGGCCCCACCTTTTTAGCCGTCTGGATCGGCGGGTTCGGCGACCCCGCACTACAGGCCGAGGTGGGCCCGGGAAATCTTTTGCCGTTGGGCGGGCATAAAACCGGGCGCCGGCGCTCTCACCCGCATGAAACTTCCCACCCCGGTCACGAAACTCGATGCGCTCCTCGCGGCGCTTGCCGGCGGGCTGCAATCGCCGCTGTTGCTCATCATCCGGCTGTTTTGGGGCTGGCAGTTTGTGCAGACGGGTTGGGGCAAGCTCATGAATCTCGACCGCACCACGGGCTTCTTTGAAAGCCTGCACCTGCCCTTCCCGCGGCTCAACGCGATGGCGGCGGGCTCGGTCGAATGCTTTGGCGGCGCGCTGCTGCTGCTCGGGCTGTTCACGCGCTTCGTTTCACCGGCGCTAATCTTCACGATGGCCGTCGCCTATGCGACGGCGGACAACGAAGCGCTGCGGGCGATCTTCAGCGACCCGGATAAATTCACGGGCGCGGCGCCGTTTCTCTTTCTCGCGGCGGGCGTGATCGTGTTTGTTTTTGGACCGGGCAAATTCTCGCTCGACGTCTGGTTGCTGAAAAAGCCGGCGGCGTGAGCGCCATGGAGTGAGGGCGAGCGCCTGGGGAGGCGGTGGCGCACAAATTCTTTGTAAGGAAACGGCGGGAGCGGACACTAACTCGGGTAACCATGACTCACGCCGCCGCATCCGAAGTCCGCTTTGCCAACTGGTTGGCGGAGTATGGCGGCATCATGCACAAGATCACCCGGGCCTATGCGGTGCGGGCGGTGGATCAGGCGGAGTTGTTGCAGGAAATCCGCCTGCAGCTCTGGCGTTCATTGCCGGTGTTTCGGGCGGAGGCGAAGGCTTCGACTTGGATCTATCGCGTGAGCCTGAACACCGCCATGACGTGGCGGCGCGATGCGGCGGCGCGGACGCGGTGGATCGAGCCGGACGCGGATGTGGCCCATGTGCCGACCGGTGCGGCGACGCCGGCGGAAACGGCGGATCAGGCGGAGGTCGTCGCGCGGCTTTACGCGGCGATCCACGCGATGGCGGACTTTGACCGGGCGCTCGTGCTGCTCCTGCTCGACGGGCTCGCCTACCGCGAAATCGCGGAGGTCATCGGGCTCACCGAAAACCATGTCGGCGTCGCGCTCACCCGGGCGCGCAAGCGGCTCACCGAACTTTTGAAAGGAATCTCCCATGAACTTGCATGATTTTGAAGCAGTCTGGAAACGGCAGGAATTGCCGCGCGGCGCCGAGGCCGATCTCGCTACGCTGCACGCCACCTTTGCCACGAAAAACCGGAAGCTCGCGGCGACGTTGCTCGTGCGCGATCTCGCCGAGGCGTCGGCCGGCGTCGTGGGGGCACTGGCTTTCGCATTTATTTGGTGGAAACACGGCCGGGCGGGATGGCCCATCGGAGTCGCCATTGTTCTCGTCTTGGGTGTGACCGGATTTTTTGTCCGCGAACGTATTCGCGCACACGGTCGGCGATTGGGTGCCGACGCGCCGTTACTCACGAAACTCGAAGCAGACCTGACCGAACTGCGGCACCAGCGCCGGCTGTTACTTGCAATCTGGCGGTGGTATCTCGGCCCGATCGGAGCAGCCGTGGCGATCGTGACTCTCACCATCGCTCATAGTCGGCCCTACGTGGATGGAATTTTCCTCGGTGGATATTTCACCTTTTCGGGACTGCTTTTTTGGGCGATCGCGTGGATGAATCGTCGCGCGGTGCGTAAACAACTCGATCCGCGAATCGCGGAACTTGAAAAACTGAAAGCCGATTTTATCTCCCCATGAAATTCTCTGCGTGCCTCCTTGCGGTTACATCCGCGTTCGTTCTTCCGCCGCTGGTTCAAGCCAAGCCGCCCGCCGATGTGCAGGCGCGCCTCGATGCGTTTGCGCAGGGGAAACCCGGCGGCGTTTCCGTCGCTTGGGTCGATGCCGATGGGACGGCGTTTTTCTCGGCGGGAAAGTTCGCGACCGACGACGCGCGGTCGATCACCGCC
>JANXLP010000131.1 GCA_025355125.1 Opitutaceae bacterium
CGCGGTGAGGGTGAACAGAGCCAGAGCAAGGATGCGTTTCAAGGTAGGGCGGGTTATCCCTAACCCGCCGCGGCGACTCAGCCCACCAGATCCCCCATAGGTAGCCGGCGCGTTAAGGATAACGCGCCCTACCTCCGGGCCCGCAGTCTTTCCGCCGGTCAATTCGCCGCCGGATAACTCCCGAGCCACTTCACCAACGGACACGACGCGCGCAGCTCGGCGAGCGCCGCCTTCATCGCCGCGTCCTCGTAGTGACCGCTCACATCGAGGAAGAAGAAATAGTCCCACGGGCGTTTCTTGCTCGGGCGCGACTCAATCTTCGAAAGATTCACGCCGCGCTCCGCCAGCGGCATTAACATCTTCAGCAGCGCGCCCGAGTGCGAAGCCGCCTCGTCACCGAGTGAGACCAGCAGGCTCGTGACATCCTTACCGCCACCCACCGAGCCCGCCGCCTTGCGGCCGAGCACGAAGAACCGCGTGGTATTGTCCGCCTTGTCCTGAATATTTTTCGCCTGCACCGCCACGCCGTAGTGCGCTGCCGCCAACTCGCTCGCGACTGCCGCCGATGTGGGCTGATCCTTCGCGATCTGCACCGCGCGCGACGTGCTCGACGCATCGACCAACTGCGCGTGCGGCAGGTGGCGGTTCAGCCACAGCCGGCACTGCGCGAGCGCCTGATCCTTCGAGTAAACGTGCGTGATCTTGTCCAGCGGCGACTGCGACACGAGCGCGTGCGTAATCTCCAAATAAATCTGCCCGACAATTTTGAGGTCGCTCTCGACGAAGCTATCCAGCGTCTCGCGCACGCTGCCTTCGGTGGAATTCTCGATCGGAATCACCGCGTGATCCGCCTCACCTTTTTCCACCGCTGTGAAAATATCCGCGATCGTCGCCATCGCGTGGTAGTCCACGCTCGCGCCAAACTTCTTCATCGCCGCCGCGTGCGTGTTGCTCGCCTCGGGCCCGAGATACGCGATCATCAGCGGCTTCTCCAGCGCGATGGCCGCCGACATGATCTCGCGGTAAATCGCCCGCAAAGCATCGTTCTTGATCGGGCCCGCGTTCTGCCCGGAGACCTTACGAAACACCGCGTCTTCCCGCTCTGGCACGTAGATCTCGCCGCCGGTGCTGCGCTTGATCTTGCCGATCTCCGCGGCGAGCGCGAGGCGCTGGTTGATGAGTTCGACCAACTGCCGGTCGAGCACGTCGATCTTTTCGCGAATCGGGCCGAGTTCCATGTTAAGCTTGGGCCCGCGGTTCGTCCTCGCGCGTGACTTCCGGTGCAAGCGCTTCCTCGGCCGCGACCGGTTCTGCGACCGCCACCACCGCTTCATCCGCGACCGCCACCGCCGCCTGCGCCGCCTCGGCCGCCACCACGGCTTCCAGCGGCAGCTGCTCGTCGGCCAAGCCCATGTCCGTATCCGTCGGCTTCGGTGCGTTCGTCGCGTTTTTGAGCCACTCGTCGATCTGACGCGAGCTGAGCACGTCCGACGCGGGCAACTCGTCCAGCGACTTCATGCCGGCGAACTCCAAAAACTTGTCCGTCGTCCCGTATTGCAACGGCCGGCCCGGCAAATCCGCGCGGCCCACGATGTAAACGAGATCGCGCTCCAGCAATTTATTGAGCCCCGCCTCCGCCGACACCCCGCGGATCGTCTCGATCTCCGTGCGCGTCACCGGCTGGCGATAGGCGACCACCGCCATCGTCTCAAGCGCCGACTGGCTGAGCTTCACCGGTGGCGGCTCCTGCCGCAAAATCCGCAACCACCGCGCGAACCGCGGGTGCGTCATCAGCCGATAGCCGCTCGATCCCTCGATCAGCAAAAGTCCTTCATCCGACACGCGCAGTTCCGCCGCGATCAGGTCCATCGCCTCGCGGATTTGCGCCGTCGTGATCAACGACGGCACCTCTTGGTAAAGCTCAGCATCTTCCATCACCTCAGCGATGATTTCGACCGGCTCTTCCACGGGCCCCGCCTCGGCTGGCGCCGCCACCTCATCCGCCGGGGCCACCGGCGCTTCGTCACCCGCCGCCGCGTCCACCGGCGAGGCGTAGTCCGTCACGACGCCGGGCAACGGCAGCGTCATCTGCTCATGGAAGCGCGTGAAGACGGCCTGGATGTCCTTGATGGAAAGCGGCTGGTTGGAGGACAGCAGCAGGGCCTTGAGGACTTTTTTTAGGTTGAACGCCATGCGGAGAAAATCGCGCCGAGTGAATGCGCCCGCGTTTCCCCCACGCAACCACGAAAAACTCCCCTCCAAGTGGCATGGGCATCTTGCCCATGATTCCGAAAGTGCCACGGGCATCCTGCCCGTGTTCCGCCTCATCGTCGCCTCCCCCTCGCCACCCGCACCCGCCACTCCTTTCCGCGCTTGCCCGCCTTCGCCCGCTCAGAACGCTTGTTTCCGGACTCTCAGCTCTTAACTCTCGGCTCTGAACCTTCCCCTCCCACTCTCCGTCTCCCGACTTTCCGAACTCTCAGCTCTCAACCTTCAGCCTTCCGGCTCTCCGGCCTTTCAACTTTCACCCTTCAACTTTCAACTCTCCCTTCCATTCCCATGTGCTCCACCGCCTCCTCTTTCCCCCGCCCGCACTCCTCCGTCGTCGTTGACGGCAATGACCGAGCTCCCGCCCGCTCCATGCTGCGCGCCGTCGGTTTCACCGACGAAGATTTCAAGAAGCCCCAGATCGCCGTCGCCTCGTCCGCCAGCAACATGACGCCCTGCAACGTCCACCTCGGCGACCTCAGCGAGCACGCGCAAAAAGGCATCGACGCCGCCGGCGGCAAATCCGTTTATTTCAACACCATCACCGTCACCGACGGCATCAGCATGGGCACGCAGGGCATGCGTTACTCCCTCGTCTCGCGCGACGTCATCGCCGACTCCATCGAGACCGCCGTCGCCGCCGAGGGTTTTGACGGCCTCGTCGCGATCGGTGGCTGCGACAAAAACATGCCCGGTTGCATGATGGCCATCGCCCGCCTCAACCGCCCCGCCGTCTTCATCTACGGCGGCAGCATCCTCCCCGGTTTCGCCGCCGCCGACTGCGATAAACAGAAGCCCCTCGACATCGTCTCCGTCTTCGAGGCCGTCGGTAAACACGCCAAGGGCGAGCTCCCCGACGCCGGCCTGCGCGACGTCGAGGCCACCGCCATCCCCGGCCCCGGCTCCTGCGGCGGCATGTATACCGCCAACACCATGGCCACCTGCATCGAGGCCCTCGGCATGAGCCTGCCCAACAGCAGCGCCCAGCTCGCCGTCAGCAAAGAGAAACGCGACGACTGCGAGCGCGCCGGCGCCGCCGTCATGGCCATGCTAAAAAAAGGCACCAAGCCCCGCGACATCCTCACCCGCCACGCCTTCGAGAATGCCATCACCGTCTGTCTCGCGCTCGGCGGCTCGACCAATCTCATCCTCCACCTCCTCGCCATCGCCCACTGCGCGGAAGTCCCGCTCACCCTCGAGGATTTCAAGACCATCGGCGACCGCACCCCGCTCCTCGCCGACGTGAAACCTTTCGGCAAATACGGCATGGCCCACCTCATCCGCATCGGCGGCATCCGCCCGATGATGAAGATCCTCCTCGACCGCGGCCTGCTCCACGGCGAGTGCCTCACCGTCTCCGGCGAGACCATCGCCGAATCCCTCAAGGACGTGCAGCCCTACCCGTCCTACCCCGACCAGCAGGACGTCATCCGCCCCTGGGATAAACCCATCAAAGCCGACACCCACCTCCGCGTCCTCCACGGCAACCTCGCCCCCGGCGGCGCTGTTGGGAAAATCACCGGCAAGGAAGGCCTCTACTTCAAAGGCCCCGCCAAAGTTTACGAAGGCGAGGAAGACGCGCTCAAGGGCGTGCTCCGCGGCGATGTCGTCAAGGGCGACGTCGTCGTCATCCGAAACGAAGGCCCTGTCGGCGGCCCCGGCATGAGAGAGATGCTCTCACCCACGAGCGCCATCGCCGGCCGCGGCCTCATCAAGGATGTGGCGCTCATCACCGACGGCCGCTTCTCCGGCGGCTCGCACGGTTTCGACGTCGGCCACATTACGCCCGAAGCCGCGAAAGGCGGCCCCATCGGCATCGTGAAAAACGGCGACCTGATCGAAATCGACGCCGTCAAAAACACGATGAGCCTCCTCATCCCCGAAGCCGACTACGCCGCGCGCCTGGCCGCCTACAAGCCGCTCCCGCCAAAAGAAACCCGCGGCGTCCTCGCCAAATACGCGAAGCTCGTCAGCACGGCCTCAGAGGGGGCCGTCACCGACAAGAATCTGTAAGGCGTATTTCAAAATACCGGGCTGCGTTGAGTCGCAACTGTAGGAGCGGGTTTACCCCGCGATCTGGCGGCGCACTTGACCCGCTACTCCTGTCACGCGAACTTGAGGCCGTGGAACCGCAAGCCATCAAAACCATCGGGACGTTGCACAAAACCCCGTGGCAGCGCTTCGCCCGCCTGCAACGCACCGCCGCCCAGTTAGCCCGGGGCCGCGGGCAACCGAAGGGTATTTTCAAGTTCGCCAGCAACGAGGCCTGCACCGCATGGACGGCGAACCTGAACCGGCAGCGTCTGTAACTCGCGTCCCGACCGACGCCGATCTGGTTTCGCTCGCGCGGGAACTGAATCGCCTCGGTGTCGCCTACGTGGTGGTCGGAGGTTTCGCGATCAACCGTCTCGGCTTCGTGCGCGCCACTGAAGACATCGACCTGCTCATCGCCCGTGATCTGGCCAACCAGACGCTCGTCAAGCGAGCGCTGGAAATCCTGCCCGACCGTGCCATCCGCGAATTGGGCGACGAAGATATCGCTCAATGGGTCGTCGTCCGCGTCAACGACGACATCACCATCGACCTCATGACCGAGGCCTGCGGTGTGCGCTACGAAGACGCCGCAGGCGGCATCGAGACCGAAGAAATCGACGGCGTCCGCATCCCCTTCGCCGGAGCCAAGCTGATGCTCAAGATGAAGCAAAGCCCGCGCGAAAAGGACGTTGTTGATCGAAATTTCCTCCAGCAGCTCATCCGAAATTCTTGAAATGCCGCCTCCCAAGATCGCCCCGTCACGCCTCGGCCTCCTCAAGAACGTTGCCGACCACAAACCCCAAAGCCTGACCCCGTTCGACCGTGCGCCGGTCGTGAGCGTGGCGCTGCATCGCTGGAAATTCAGCGAGTCGACGACGACGTATGCGGAGCCGTGCGTGTGGCGGCCGGAGCTGGGGCTGGGTTTCGCGGGCGATGCGTTTGGCGGGCCGCGGGTGGAGGGCGCG
>JANXLP010000153.1 GCA_025355125.1 Opitutaceae bacterium
CACTCGCTCGTTGAGGCCGAGGCGGTAGAAGCCGTTGCGCAGCGTGAACGTGGCGCCGTAGCCGCGCAGGTTGGAGTTGCCCTGGCTGTCCACGTTGTTTAGCGAGGCGGTGTAAACCATGTCCTTGGCGATGTCGAAAAAGTCGAAGTCGCGCATGAACTCGCTCGTGACGATGCTCACGCTGAAAGGGAGATCTTTGATCTTGGTGGCGACGCGGGTGCCGGTGACGGATTCGGAGGCGACGTAGCCCTGTTCGGAATCGGCGGTGACGGTGAATTCAGAAAGGGAGACGGGGCCTTCGGAAGTAGGCGCGGCCGTCGGCGGTGTGGGGCGGGCGGTTTGCGCGTGAAGCGCGGGAGTTGACGCGAGGCCGAGTAGGGCCAGTGCGGCGAGGTAGGGGCGCGGGGAGGGCATTAGATTTTGAATTGGGGTTCGGGTGGGTGGTTTGGAAAATCAGCGGCGACCTGCGACGCGAGGCGCTAGGACGCGGGTGCGGGGACGACCCAGACGTTGCGGAACTGCGCGGGCATGCCGTGTTCTTGGAGCATGATCGGCCCGGTCGGCGCTTCGCCGAGACGGCCGGCGGCACCGGTGGGCGGGTCGAGTTCCTGCTGGTCGTAGATTTTTACGCCGTTGAGGCGCACGGTGGCGCGGGGCTTGGCAGTCTTCTTGCCGGCGGCGTCGAAACGCGCGGCGGTGAAATCGATATCGAGAGTTTGCCACTCGAGTGGCGGACGGGAGGCGCGCACGGCGGGCGCGGTGCCCTTGGGCGTGCAGTTGTCGAGACCGCCGTTGGCGGTGCCTTCGAGGCGGCCGTAGGTCTCGTTGATATTCACCTCGTAGCGGGTCTGGAGGTAGATGCCGCTGTTGGTGGGCGCGCCGAGGGTGCGGAATTCAACATGCAGGTGGCAGTCGCCAAATTTTTGGTGACTGATGATGCCGCCGCCGGTGCCGGGGACGACTTCGAGGAAACCGCCTTCGACGATTTTCCACGGGGCGGGACCGTCTTCGACGAGCCACTCTTTGCCTTTTTTGTTGGCCCAGGCGTCGAGATTTTTGCCGTTGAAGAGGACGACGGCGCCGGCGGGCGGCGGGGCGCCGAGGGTGGGCGGCGTGCGTGTGCCGCGTTGGAGATCCAGGGTCTCGCCGGCTTTGGTAATTTTGAAATGACCCTGCTCGATCACTCCGCTCCAGCCGCCGCCGCGCAGGGCGATGCGACTGGTCTGGTGCTTGCCGCGGAGGGTGGCGACGACGTTGTCGGCCGTGTCGAACTGTTTGAGGATGTTCGCCTGATAGTCACCGTGTTCGTCGAGAGACACCTGGGCGACGTAACCGGCGGCGGTGCCCTGCCAGTCGCCGGTCGCGATGTCGGGGGCGATAGGGCGGTAGCGAGAGTCGATCGCTTCCTCGGCGGCGCGGAGACCGATGAGGCTGACGACGCAGAAGAGCGCGAGGGTGGCGGGGAATTTCATGCGCGAAGGATCAGGCGGTCGCGGCGATGGCGGCGCGGAGTTCGGCGAGGAACTTGGGCACGACGACGTAGGGGTCGTAGGTGCCGGCGTTGGCGCGCGGGGAGAGCGTCTCGATGGGGAGATAGCCGCAGTAGCCGGATGCGCGGACAATACGAAGGAGTTTGTTCATGTCGGTCGGCGCCTCGGCTTCTTTTTCCACGCCGAGGGGGCTCTGCTTGATCTGCCAGTTCACGGCGTAAGGGGCGGCCTTGGTCATCTCGGCGTAGGGGTCTTCGGCCTTGTAGTAGCCGGTGTCGACGATCGCTCCGCACCACGGAGAATCGATGCGGCGAATCAGGCTGAGTTGATCGTCGGCGGTTTTGATGAAGTCGCCGTGGTTTTGCACGCCGATGATAACGCCGAATTTGCCGGCGTGCTCGGCACAGGCGCGGAGGTCGTCGGCGATCCATTTTTCAACGTCGGCGCGGTGGGCGCCTTTGGAAACGGACTCCCAGTTTTCGGCGCGCATCTGGGTATCGGCGAAGACGCGGACCACGGGAGCGCCGAGCTTGGCGGCGACTTCCGACCAGACCTTGATGCGGGCGACGTCGTGGGCGCGGGCGGCGGGGTCGGCGACAGTGAAGTTGTTGCCGACGCCGGTGCCGCTGATGCCGAGGCCGAGGTCGAAAGCGCGGCGTTTCAGATCGTAGATGAACGTGTCGGACGGCACGCCGAGGCCGTTCTTGTCGTAGTTGGGGAAATAGTAGCCGGTCGGGTCGATGGCGTCGAAGCCGAGCTTGGCGCAGGTCTCGGCGTATTCGATGAGACTGAGGCTGCCTTTGCCGCCCATGCCGAGCAGACGGCCGAAGGAGAAGGCGTTGCAGGAGGTCTTCAACTGGGCGCCGCCCACGCGCCGGATCGGCTCGACGGCGGCGACTGCGGAGGGACGCGTCGCGAGAGCCAGACCGGCGGCCGCGGCGACGGGGAGCAGGGAAGCGTGCTTGAGAAAATCGCGACGGTTGTAGGAGGGATTCATGGAGGGACGAAGAGAGGAGGGGCGGGGCGACCCTGAAGGCGGGAGCCGTGATGACGCGGGGTTAAAGTAGTAATAGCGCCGCCGCGAAAAATCCGGACATGGCGGTCAAAATTTAGCCGCAACGGGGCGGGATGCTGCGCGGAATTCGCCGGGAATCAGGGCGTGTAGTAGGCGCCGAGGGTCTCGATGACCTTCGCCTGAAGCTCGGCGAGATTTACCTGGCCGTTGCGGCGATAGACAATTTTTCCGCCTGGGGCGACGAGGATGGTGTGGGGGAGCGGGCCGGGCCACG
>JANXLP010000250.1 GCA_025355125.1 Opitutaceae bacterium
GCGACACCGCCAAGGCGTTCGATTACCTGCAACGCGCGCTGACGACCTTCGAGGCGCTAAAATACCGGCGCTACATCGCCAACACCCACCGCCGCCTCGCTCGCGTGCTGCGCAAGGCCGGCCGCACCGACGAGGCGCTCGCGCACCTGCAGACCGCACTCACCGTGGCCGGCACGCTCGAAAGCGCCGAGGTATTGGTAGAGCTCTACGAGGAGTTCGCCGTCACCCACGAGGCGCGCCACGACTACGCCGCCGCGCTCGACTACCAGCGCAAACTCGCCGCCGCCACCGAGCAGATGCGCGGCGAACACGACCGGCAACGCGTGGCCGAACTGCGCGCGCGCTACGGCGCGGAACAACGCGAGCTGGAGATCGCCCTGCTCAAGCGCGACCAGGAATTGCAGGGCGCCGAGATCAACCGGCGGCGCACGCAGACGCTCGCGTTGGTCGGCGGACTCGCCGGCGGCGTGCTGTTGCTCGGTGCGATTATTTTTCTGCTGCGCCTGAAACTGAAAGCCGAGCGCCGCCTCCACGCCGCGACGGAGCACGCCCGCGAACGCGCCGAGGCGGCCGAGCGCCTGAAATCGCGCCTGCTGCAAATCGCCTCGCACGACCTCAAGGTCCCGCTCACCGCGCTCAACGCCACCGCGGGCCTCATCGGCCGCGATCCCGGCGACGCCGTGGCGGTGCGCCGGCTCGCCGACGGCATCCAGGCCGACACCGCCCGCATGCGCAGCCTCGTGCGGGATTTCCTCGATGCGGCCGCGATGGAGGACGGCAATCTCCAGCTCAACGCGGCGGAGCACGACCTCGGCGAGATCGCGCGAAGCGCCGTGGAGAGCCTCGGCCCTGTCGCGCTTGCGAAAAACCAACGCCTGATCTTCCGGCCCACGTCCGCGCCGCTGCCGCGCGTCAACGCCGACGGCGAGCGCCTGCGCCAAGTCTTCGATAACCTCGTGGGCAACGCGCTCAAGTTCACCCCGCCCGGCGGCGAGATCGTGGTCACGCCCGGCGAGGCGGGCGGCTGGGTGTTTGTCGAAGTGCGCGACAGCGGGCCGGGGCTCGGGCCGGCGGATTTCGCGCGGATCTTTGCGCCCTACCAGCGGTTGTCGGCGAAGCCCACCGGCACGGGCGAGGACTCGACCGGGCTCGGTCTATTCATCGCGCGCGAGCTGCTCACGTTGCAGGGCGGTCGCCTGGAGGTGCAGTCGCAGCCGGGCAGCGGCGCGGTGTTTCGCGTCAACTTGCCGGTGGACGGGCGCGACGGCGCGACGTGATCAGCCGAGGCCGTTGCGCAGACACCAGCGCACGAGGTTTGGCAGGTCGTGCAGGCCGAGGCGGGCGAGGATGCGCGCGCGGTGTTTTTCCACCGTGCGGGTGCTGAGGCCGAGCCGGTCGGCGACTTCCTTGGAAACGAGTCCGCGCGCGACGAGCCGCACGACTTCCTGCTCGCGCTCCGTGAGCACGTCGGCCCCCAGACGCGGCAGCGCGGGCTCGCTCGCGAGGGCGGAGGGAATCGGCGGCGGCACGGTGGCGGAGAAAAACATGCCGCCGTCGAGCACGCACTGCACCGCGCGGTCGATCTGTTCGAGCGGAGAGTTTTTATCCACGAAACCCGCGACGCCGAGCGAGACGAGTTCCGCGGGCAATTGAGCCTCGGGGTGCGCGGTGAGCATCACGACGCGCGTGGCGATGCCGCGCTCACGAAGGGAGCGCACGAGGTCGCGGCCGTCCATGTCGCGCAGGTAGAGATCGGCGATGAGCAGATCGGGCGGGTGGGCGAGACAGGCTTTGAGCGCGTCGCGCCCGTCGCCGAAATCGAGGAGTTCCTTCGGCTGAAAGCGCCGCTGCAGCGCGTCCTTTAGGAGCCCGCGGAACGTGGCGGTGTCGTCCACGAGGACGAACCGGAGGGAGGCGTTGGCGGGCGCGGGCATGACGGGGCCGAGCACAGGGATGTGCCGCCGCACTGCAAGACCGCGCTCGGTTACGTAGGCCTACGCAACCGGCGCGGCGAACGCCCCACCTAGTCACCACGTGCGAACCGACTACACTCTACCTCTACTCACCCGAGTGGGCTTTTTTCCAACTGTGAAACGGATCTCCTTTTTTGCCGTCGTCCTCGGTCTCTGTTCGCTCGTCACGCGCGCGGCGGAGCCCGGCGCGGCGGCGCGTGGCACCTTCGATTTCACCGGCGGTGGCCACACCATGAAGGTCTGGTATTTCCGCCCGGCGGGGCTGCCAACGGATGCGCCGGTCGTGTTTGTTTTCCACGGCGTTGGCCGCGATGCCGACGTCTATCTCGACGACTGGGTCGAGCACGCCCAGGCGAAGCGTTTCCTGCTCGTCGTCCCGGAATTTTCCAAAGCCGAATTTCCCGGGGATGCCGCGTATAACTCCGGCAACCTGTTCGACAAAGCCGGCAAGCCCCTGCCGCGCGAGCAGTGGTCATATAGTCTGGTCGAGCCGATCTTCGACGCGCTCACGCCGCAGCTCGGCCACCGGCGCAAAGACTACATGATCTACGGGCACTCCGCCGGCGCGCAGTTCGTTCATCGATTTGTCTATTTTGTGCCGGAGGCGCGCTACACGCGAGCCGTCACGGCCAACGCCGGCTGGTATACGCTGCCCACGTTCGCCGAGGCGTTTCCCTACGGCCTTAAGCACAGCCCCGCCGAGGCAACGGCGCTACGCGCGGCGTTCGCGCGCCCGCTCGTCGTCCTGCTCGGCGAGGCGGACATCGACCCGCAAAGCTCGGCTCTGCGACACACGCCCGAGGCGGATGCGCAGGGGCTCTTTCGATTCGCGCGCGGGAAGTTTTTCTACGCCCGCGCCCAGGCTGAAGCCGCGGCGCTGAAAGTTCCCTTTCGCTGGGCCCTCGCTACTGCGCCCGGCATCGCCCATTCCAACAAAGGCATGGCGCCGTTTGCGGTGCGCCAGCTTTTCCCCGAACAGTGACCCTCTCCCTAATTTACCACACCATGAACACCCCTGAATTACCCTTCCGCCGCCACGTCGGCGCCGCCCTGCTGGCGAGCGCGCTGTTCGCTCTTTCCCTGCCCGGCCAAACGGTTGAGCCAACCGTCAAACTCGAGACCTTCACGGTTACCGGTTCCAACCTGAAGCGCCTCGATCAGGAGAAAGTTTTGCCCGTGACCGTCTTGACGTCCGCCGATCTCGAAGTGCGCGACGCCTCCCAGCCCTCGGAGTTGCTGACCGCACTCCCGCAGGTGACCGGCCTGCCCGGCAACGAGACTGCGACGCTCGGCGCCACCGCGCGCGGCGACAACGCCAGCGTCTCGCTTCGCGGCATTCCGTCGAGCAACACCCTCATTCTCCTCAACGGCCGTCGCCTCGTGCCGCATCCGATCAGCCAAGCCGAATCCGGCGTCCCCACGCTCTCGACCAACGTCAACACGCTCCCCAATCGCGGCCTCGAGCGAGTGGAAGTTCTCCGCGATGGTGCCTCGTCGATCTACGGCACCGATGCCGTCGCCGGCGTTGTGAACTACGTCACCGCGAAAAATTTCCGCGGCACCGAGCTCTCGTTGCGCTATGGCGAGACTCGCTATGGCGACGGCCAGGAATACCGCGCGACCCTTACGCACGGCCTCGATTTCGCGAAAGGCCGCGGCCGCGCGATGATCACCGCCGACTTCTACCGCCGCGAAGCGATGTATGCCCGCGACCGTTCCTTCTCCGCCGAGGCTGATAACAGCTACCGCGCCCCCGCGCCTTGGAACGTCTCGACCAACACCACGTTCAACCTCCGCTCCGCCACCACCCAGTATGGCAACTACCTGCTCGGCTCCGTGACCGGCACCGATGCTTTTGGCTCCGTCTCGACCTTTACCGCCGCGCGCCCCACCGGCGTGTCCGCGACGCTCGCTGCGACCACCGGCGCGTTTTTCCTCGTGCCCAACGGCTCCGGCGGCGCCGCCTTCGCGACCGCCACCCCGAGCCGCGCAGGCGTCACCGCTGACTACTACTGGAACAACAACGCCGCGCGCGTCATCCAGCCCCAGTCCAACCGCACCAATATTTTCGCCAGCGGTGAGTTTGACCTCAACGACCGCATCACCGCCTTCGCCGACGCCAGCCTCTATCAGGCGCAGTCCGTCACCTACCGCGAGCCCGACGGCGTCACGCAGAGCACCGATGGGTTCATCATCGTGCCCGCGAGCAACCCCTTCAACCCCTTCGGCGACCGCTTCTGGTCCACCACCGGCGCCGCTAATACCGACGGCACCGCCCGCCTGACCGGCACGCCCTCTGCCGTCTCGATCACCAACAAGCGCCTCTCCGACCTCGCGACCCGCACCGACTATGTTGATACCTCCGTGTATCGCGGTGTCGTCGGCCTGCGCGGCAAGCTCAGCGGCTCATGGTCCTGGGAGGCCGCGCTGCTCTACTCCGCCGCGCGCGTGATCGAGAACGAAGCCGGTCCGAGCCGGAAAACCAAGTTGATCGCCGCCATCAACCAGACCGATCCCGCCAAGGCGTTCAACCCTTTCACCCGCACCTTCGCCGTGCAAAACGGCACACTCGTCGCGACCGGCAACTACAAGAATCCCGACAGCGTCACCTCGACGTTTCGCTCTGAATTTATCCGCAACGGCATCACCAAACTCGCCAGCGGCGATGTCCGCGCCTCGGGCGACGTGTTCCCGATCTGGGGCGGCAACGCCGTCGGCGCCGCGCTCGGCGGCGAGTTCCGTTACGAGACCTACGACGACTACCGTCCGCCCTACGCCGGCCTGAATCCCGCCGGCTCCGGCCTCAATCCCGATAGCAACGACTTCCTCGGCTTCTCGCCCAACTCCGACACGCACGGCAACCGTCACGTCTCGGCCGCTTACGTCGAGACCGTCGTCCCGCTCGTCGGCAACAAGTTCACGCTGCCGCTCGTGCGCTCGCTCGAGTTCACCGCTTCCGCGCGCTACGAGAGCTACACCGATTTCGGCGCCACCACGAAGCCGAAGTATGGCCTCAACTGGCGTCCGACGCCGTGGATCATGGCCCGCGCCTCCTACAACGAAGGTTTCCACGCGCCTAATCTTGCGCAGCTCTTCACCGGCACGCTTATCCGCACCGTCACGGGCAGCACTGATTCCTACCGCAGCGCCGTCACCGGCCTCACCACCGACGGCCCGTCGAACCGCCGCAGCGTTGCCTCCGGCAATCGCGCCCTCAAGCCCGAGAGCTCCGCCGGCAAATCCGGCGGCATCGTGATCGACGTGCCCTATGTGAAGGGCCTCTCGGTCTCCGTCGATTACTGGGAGATCGAGCAGAAGAGCATCATCTCTTCCTCCGGCTCCATCGCCGACGACACCGCCGCGCTCCAAGCCGCCACGCAAGCCGCGCTCGCCGCCGGCCAGTCTATAAATTCCATCGACCTCGGCTCGGGCACCGCAAACTACAAGGGCGACGGCTCCGTTGTCCGTCTCGCCGTCACGCAGGCCGACCGCGATTTTTTCAACGCCTACAACGCCACGCGCGTCCCCGGCAACCAGCGCGCCGTCGTCGGTGCCATCGATATCCTCCGCACGACTTATTTTAACAAGGCCGCTCAGTTCGTGAACGGTTTCGACTTCGACGTGAACTATCGCCTCCCGAAACTAGCCATCGGTAATTTCGTCTTCAACACGACCTGGACGAAGCTGAACGACTTCCACACCTACACCGCCGCCGGCGCGCCGCGGACGGAACTGCGCAACACCAACGCCGCCGGCGGCGCGTCGCCCAACTGGCGCGGTGCGACCACGCTCACCTGGCGCCGCCAGCAATGGGGCGCGGGCGTCGGCTTCTACTACACCGGCAGCTACACCGACACCGGCGCGACCACCACGCAGGTCATCTACGAATCGCTCGGCTTGCCCCGCTACATCACGCCCATCGTGAACAACGGCGTCGTCTCCTATCGCTACACCGTGCACGACTCGAAGTCCTACAACGTCTATGCGTCCTACCGTGTCGTCGCGAAAAACCAGTATCTCAACAACACCAACATCCGCCTTGGTGTGAACAACGTCTTCGATGCCGTGCCGCCGCTCTCGAGCGATTCGCGCGGCTACGATCCCGCCGTTTACAACACGATGGCCCGCGGCCTCGCGTGGTCGCTGCAGGTGACGAAGAAATTCTAAAGTAGGGCGCGGTCTCCGACCCGCCCTCCGCGCC
>JANXLP010000277.1 GCA_025355125.1 Opitutaceae bacterium
CTTCTGGATGCTCCCGATCATGGGCTTCGGCCAGCTCTCGGTCTTCGCCGTTTTCGCGATCTACCTGCCCGAGCTGTTCCCGACCAGCCTCCGCAGCACCGGCGTCAGCTTTTGCTACAACGTCGGCCGCATCCTCGCCGCCACCGCGCCCTTCACGATCAGCAAAATCACCGCCGGCCTCGGCGGTAACATCGAGAGCTTCCGCACCGCCGGCGTCTGGGTCAGCCTCGTCCTCCTACTCGGCATTGCCGTCCTCCCGCTTCTCCCGGAGACGAAGGACCAGCCTTTGCCCGAAGAATAAAAAACGGAGAACGCGCCCGCGCGCACCCCGTTCGCAATCCCGGCTCCGGCCGGGATTTTTTTGAAATATCCCCGCCCCTTTTCCGTGTATTCGGTGGGCAAAAATTCTTTCTCCCCCACCTCTTCCCCGCTCCGCCTCCGTCCAACATTCGTGTATTTCGCGTGTTTCGCGGGCACCCCACTCCGAATCCTCATCCCTCCATTCGCGTCCATCCGCGTGATTCGCGGGCCCCGCTTTCTTCTCCCTTACCCCATGTCCTCCCTCTCGGCTCACATCGTTTCGCGGCTGTCTTTCGCACGGGCTGCGGTCCCCAACTTCGTCGCCGCCGCCTCCAGCCGTCGGCCATGAGCCGCGCGACTCAGTTCCGACCGATTGGGTTGACCGCCCTCGACGAGCGCGTGGACGTTTTCAAATAAGCCCGTCGGTCGCACGGTGACGCGCCCAAACAATCCCCACACCGGCCTCCCGTGTTCATGCGCGAGTTGCGCGAGACGATAGGGGCCTTTGCCGGCGAGCGAGGTGATGTCGAAACAGCCTTCGCCCGTCACCACGAGCTCGTGTCGCGCGATGAGCCCGTCGAGGCCCACGCTACGGCGGAAAAGCTCGAACCCGGGCTCCAACGTAGCTCCGAAAAATGTCATCAGACCAAAGCCCACGCCACCGGCCGCGCCCGCGCCCGGCCGCCTCGCGAGGTCGGTGCCGAGATCCCGCCGGGCGACCTCGGCCAGGCGCCGCAGGCCGCGATCAAGGCTGCTCACCGCGGCGGGACCCGCACCTTTTTGCGGTCCGAACTGAAAGGCGGCGCCCCGCGGGCCGAACAACGGATTGTCCACGTCCGCCGCGACGATGACGCGAGCTCGTAGCCGCGCGGCGGGCGGCACGATACGGTCCAGCGCCAGCAGACCCGCGCCGGTGGGCGCGATGTCGTCGCCGCGGCGGTTGACGAATCGCCAGCCCAACGCGCTTGCGAGTCCGATGCCGCCATCGTTGGTTGCGCTGCCTCCGAGACCGATGATCAGCGTCGTCGCGCCGGCGGCGAGCGCACGCCGCAGCACGACGCCGGTTCCGGCGGTCGACGTGTGACGGGGATCGCGCAATCCCACCGGGAGCTGCGCCAGTCCCGACGCCGAGGCGAGATCCAGCACGGCGGTGCGGCCATCGCGAAGCAGGCCCCAGGAAACACGGCAAGGCCGGCCGATGGCGTCGCGGGTGCGGGTGCGGAAAAGTTCCCCCCCGGCGGCACGGGTGAGAATCCGCGCAAAGCCTTCCCCCCCGTCGGCGAGCGCCAGCGTCGTGAACGCGGCCCGGGGCCAGGCCCGGCGAAGCCCCCGCACGATGGCGCGGGCCGCCTGTTCGCCGGTGAGCGTGCCTTTGAATTTATCCGGCGCGACCAACACGCGGCGCGGCGGTTGCGGCCGGGGCTTCACCGTCAGAAAAGGTGCGGCAGCGCGACACTGAACGCGACGATCACGACGAAGAAACCGATGAGAATGAGATTTTCACGGGTGGCAAAGCGCCAGGGGGCCAACGTCGGGAGGGCCGTATCCGCCGGCACGGCTTTCGGCGGGCCGGCGAGACTGAAGAGCACCCCGCAACCGATGGTGGTAAGGCCGCCGATGGCGTTCCACCAAAACCAAAAGATGTTTTTGAAACCGAGCCACATTACGAAATTCACGGCGACCCCGAGCACGAGGCCGAGGTTGGCCGCGTTGGCCCGGATGCGCCGGTGGAACAGCGCCAGTAGGAACATGCCAAGGATCGGTCCGTAGAAAAGCGAACCGACCTTGTTGATGGCCTCGATGACCGTGGTCGCCATTCTTCCCACGACCGAGGCCAGCAGCATGGTTGTCACCCCCCAGCCGAGCGCGGCCGCCTTGCTCCACCGGACGTAGCGCTCTTTCGGCACGGTGGTGAGCCGGCCGACCACATCCTCCATCGTGACCGCACTGAGCGAGTTCAACGCAGAGCTGTAAGCCGACATACCGGCGGCGATGATCGCGACCACGATCAGGCCGACGACGCCGTGCGGCAGATAGTCGGTGATAAAGATGGGGATCATCAGGTCCGGTTTGGCCGCCGGTATCTTCGCCGCGAAGCCCGCGTCGCTGCGCACAAACGCGCCGAGGACCAGCCCGCCGAAACAGTAGGCCAGCGTGACGGGAAAGCGGAAGAGACCGTTGAAAAACAACAGCCGGCGCATCGTGGGCTCGTCCCGCGCGGAGAGGATGCGCTGCGCCTGCATCTGATCGGTGCCGTAGTAGGAACAGTAGAGGAAAATACCCCCGAGCAGCATCGGCCAGAAGCCGAACTCGCCGCCGTCGAAACCGAAGTTGCCAAAATCCACCACGCGCAGCCGCGCCGGATCGAGGTGGGCGATGAAGCCGCTCCAGCCACCGACGTGATAGAGGCCGCAGACGATGATCGCGACGATGCCGAAAAACTTGATGAACATCTGCGCGACCTCGCTGTAGACGATCGCCTTCATCCCGCCTTCGAGCGAGTAGACGACGGTCACACCGCCGAGAACAAACATGGTCGTCCAAAACGAGAGCTGCAGGATCGACGACAGGATCAGGCAAACCGCGTAAATCGTGATACTCGTCTGGAAGCCGCGGCTCAGGAGAAATACGCTGCTGAGGAGCACGCGCGAGGTCGCGTTGAAACGCTGCTCCAGCATCGCGTAGACGCTCACCACCCCCGAGCGCAGCAGCGCGGGGCCGATGAACCCCATGACGACGATCATCGCGAGCGGAACGCCGAACTCGAAGGTGAGCCATTGCATCCCGCCGCCCTTGCGCAGTCCGACAAAGGCGGGGGCCGACACGAAGCTGATCACCGAAAGCTGCGTGGCCATCGCCGACATGCAGAGCGGGAACCAGCCGAAGCTGCGCCCGCCGAGGAAATAGTCGGAGCCCGCCTTGCTCTGCTTGAAACGCAGGCCGAGCCAGATCATCGCGGCAAAATAAACCGCCACCATGCCATAATCGAAGACGTTCACGGCGGGATCAAAGCGGAGCCGGGTTGAGGGTGAAGTCGAGGTAAAGCGCCGCGCTCCACGAGAACGCGTCCGCGCCGAGCCCATGCGCCGCGCCGCCCTCGGCCGGGGGACGGGGATCGAAATATTCGAAGTAGCCATGGGCCGCCATGAAATGGAGCGAGTTGGCCTTGATCCGCGCCGCCAGCTCGGTGCGGCCGTAGCGCGCGAGACCGTGGTGGAGTAGCCAGTTCATGTTGATCCACGCGGGCCCGCGCCAGTATTTGACCGGATCGAACGCCGGCACGGTGGCGGCGGTCGAGGCGCACAGACTCCACGCGTCGCTCCGCATGAAGTGCGTCGTCAAGCCCCCCAGCAGACGGTCCGCCTGCGCGGGCAGACAGACGCCGGCGAAGAGCGGAGCAAACCCGGACGAGGTGCGCACCCGCAGTAGCCGGCCGGCGCGTAGATCGTAGGAGAAATAGTGACCGGCTTCTTCGTCCCAGAGCTTGTGGTTGATGGCGGCTACGGTCTTTGCCTGCCACGCCTCGACCTCGGCGGTGTCGAGGCCGAGCCGGCGGCCGAGCGTGATGAGGCTCTGGTTGGACCGGGCGAGCAGGGAGTTGAACAGCACGTCCTGCACAAGAAAGGGGCTCTCGCGGGCGATGGCGGCGTCATCATAACCGAGGCGCGCAAAGAGATCGACCAGCGCGATGTAGCGCCGGTAGTTTTCATTCGTCGGGCGGTGCGCGGCGTCGACGTTCCTGATGTCGCGCCGGAGATGCGCGACCTCGCGGGCGTGCGTCACGTCGATGGCGTCCAGCACGGCGTCCCACGCGGGGGAGTTGTCGGTGCCGGATTCCCAGTTGTGCTGGATGTAAACCAGGCCCTCGCCGTGGGGATCGCGGCAGGTGTAAAGGTAGCGGTGAAAGGCGAGAATCTTGGGATACAGCTCAGCGAGAAAATCCGCCCAGGCGGGCAACTCCGCCGCGGGCGTGGTGAGCAACCGCTCCAGCACGAAGGCGAACACGGGCGGCTGGGTGATGCCCGAGGTGGCGAGATCCTGTGGCGCCGCCGGCACGGCGGCGGTCCGCCACACATCGGGCCCGGGAAAATAATTGGGGTTGGGCTGGTGGAAATTGATGTGCGGCAGGAGGCCGTTGCCCCACTGGCCGCGAAACATGCTGCGCACTTCCTCCAACGCGCGCGGCGGATGGCTCCATGCGAGACCAAGCGCGATGAAGCCGGAATCCCAGTTCCACTGGAACGGGTAAAGCCGGGCGGACGGAATGGTGTAACCATCCCGCCAGTTGTTTTCCAGGGTGCTCGAAGCAAGTGCGTGCATGGGATCGCGAAGGCGAATGCGGAGAGTCGGAGCCCGTCGGGATTCCCGGCGGGCTCCGCGGTCAGATCGGTTTAGAAGCGGTAGGAAACCGTGGCGGTAATGGTGCGCGGCTGGATCGGCCGGGCGTTGAAAACGGAGACGGTGGGATCGAGAACGTTGGAGCCGCCGCGCGGATCGCCCTCGCTGAGGCCCTTCGCGTCGGTGAGGTTGTTCACGGTGAGCCGGAGGTTGAAACCGTTCTTAGTGACGAAGACGGCTCCCGCCTGAAATTCACCGTAGGCGGTGAGCGGATTGATCGGACCGTTGGCGCGGTCCACCGGACGCACGCCCGTGTATTGATAGGAGGCGTTCAAACCCAGCCGGCCGAGGGCCATCGTGGGAAACTGATAACTGGAGAGAAATTTCCCGTATGCTTTCGGGGTGCGCTCCGGCGTGAGACCGTATTCGTCGAAGGCGACCACGGTGCCGGTGCTGAGCGTCTGGGTCTTGAGGTTGTGATCGGTCCACTTCGGGTTTTGCACCGTGGCGTTGAGCCCGA
>JANXLP010000282.1 GCA_025355125.1 Opitutaceae bacterium
GTTCGCCGGTATAGACCACGCGCCAGATGCTGCCGCGGTCGGTGTCACCGATGTAGAGCGAGCCGTCGGGGCCGACGGCGACGCCGCAGGGGCGATATTTGGCGTCGCGCGTGTTGACGAATTCATCGACGCCGGGGAAGCCCCAGGCGAACTGCTCGTAGTTGCCCTTGGGCAGACCTTTTTCGTCGAAGGGCACGAAGCACATGTTGTAGCCGGCTTGGGAACGGGGCGCGCGGTTCCAGGAGCCGTGGAAGGCGATGAACATGCCGAGGCGATATTTTTCCGGGAATTGCTGGCCGGTGTAGAGCGCCATCTGGAGCGGAGCCCAGTGAGCGGGGAAGGCCACGACGGGGCGGTCGTAGGGATCGGGTTCGACGCGTTTGAAATTATCGCCGCCATATTCGGGCGCGCGCATGTGAGCTTTTTTAATCGGATCCCAGTAGCTGTAGGGCCAGCCGAGGTTGGAGCCTTCCTTCAAGAGGTGCATGACCTCGGAGACGCGCTCGGCGTTGTCGAGTTCGTCGTAGTGCACGGGATCGACGATGTTCAGATTGTCGCGGCCCATCTGCACCATGAAGAAATTTTTCGACGCGGGGTGCCATTGCAGCGCGAGGGAGTGGCGGTGGCCGGTGGAGAAGCGCACGCCGTCGGACTGGTGCTGATCGAGTTTGTTGGCGTCGAAGCGCCAGAAGCCGCCGTAGGTTTCCTGGAATTTCGCGACCTCGGCGTCGGTCTTGCCCTTCGCGCCGAGGCGGCGGTCGCCGTCGCTGAAAACGTTATACGGCGAGCCGATCTCGACGATCATGCGACCGCTTTTGTCGAAGCCGAAGGATTTGGCGTCGTGGTCTTTTTCGGCGGGCAGGCCGGAGACGATGGTCTGCATCGCGCCCGAGGGGACGAGTTCGCCGGGGGTGTATTTGTAGCGATAGACGGCGGTGCGGCTGGAGTGATAGAGCCAGCCGTCGTGAAACATGATGTGCGTGCCGCCGTCGCCGGGGCCGAATTCTTTGATGAGGTCGGCGCGGCCATCACCGTCGGTATCGCGGAGCGCCCAGATCAGGCCGTTCTTGCCCTTGGCGTAGAGGTCGCCGTTGGGCGCGACGGCGAGGCCGCGGAGGCGTTCGCCGGTGTTGCCGACTTTTTTTCCGACCACGAGATCATCGGCGAAGACGAGCGCTCGGAACCCGGGCGGGAGATTGATAGCGCCGTCGTCGGCGTCGGGCTTGGGCAACGCCGCGTGCGCGGTCAGAGCGAGGGTGGAGAGAAAAAATACGAAACTGAGCGTGGACCGAATGATGGGGTGGCGGTGAAAGCGCATGAAGAACCGAAAGGAAAACCAGCCGGCAGCGCAAGGGATCAGAGCCTCTGGCAAAGGCTTTTCACGGCGCGGGGCGAAATTGGCGGCGGTAGGCCTGGCCGCGTTCGATGCGGGCGGCGACTTCGATGTAGTCGCGGTTGGCGAGGGCGGCTTGGAAGGTTTGCAACTCGTCCTGATACTGGCGGAGCGCGCGGAGGACTTCGTCGCGGTTTTGCTCGAGGATGGTGCGCCAGAGTTGCGGGTCACTGGCGGCGATGCGCGTGGTGTCGCGGAGTCCGCCGCCGGCAAAGTTGCGCCAGCTCGGGTCGCGCTGGGCGAGGAATGCGCAGAGGGTCGAGGCGAGGACCTGCGGCAAGTGGCTGATGTGCGCGACGATTTCGTCGTGGCGGTCGGGATCGACGGTCACGGCTTCGGCGCCGAGGTCGTGCCAGAATTTTACCACGGCGGCAGTCGCGGCGGGCGCGGTGGCGGGGAGCGGGGTAATGAAGCAGGTGCGGCGTTCGAAGAGCTCTGCGGTGCCGTGTTCCCAGCCGGTTTTTTCGGAGCCGGCCATCGGATGGGCGCCGACAAAGTGGGCATGTTCGCCAAGGGCGACGGCGCCGAGGCGGGCGATCTCGCCTTTGACGCTGCCGACATCGGTCACGAGCGCGCCGGCCGGCAGGGATGAGGCGATTTGGCGGGTGTGGGAGACGATCTGATCGACGGGTGACGCGATGACGACGAGCGAGGCGTCACGCGCGGCAGCTTCGGGGGTGTCGGCGACGGCGTCGCACCACGGCTGGCCGGCGAGGGCGAGGCGGGTCTCGGGGCGGCGGGACCAGATGACGATGCGGGCGGCTACGCCGCGGGCGCGGGCGGCGCGAGCAACCGAGGCGCCGAGGAGGCCGGGGGCAAGAATCGTGAGCTGGGGAAGCATCGGGCGGAGGGTGGGGGGGGGCGGTGAGAGCGGAGAGCGGAGAGATGAGAGGCCGGGAGCGGCGAGCGGAGAGCTTAGAGCGGCGAGCGGAGAGCTTAGAGCGGAGAGCGGAGAGTTGAGAGCGGAATGCAGAGGGCCCGAACTTTTTCGGAGTCGCGAGCGAGCTCGCTCCCACAGGGCGGGCGGGTCAGGCGCCGAGTTGCACGATGCGCGCGAATTCGGCGGCGCTCAGGGGCAGGACGGAGAGGCGGCTTTGGCGGACGAGCGCGATGTTGGCAAGGACCGGATCGGCCTTGATCTGCGCGAGCGTGACGGGCTGGGCGAGGGCACGGCTGGCTTCGATTTCAACGGCGACCCAGCCGGGCTCTTC
>JANXLP010000286.1 GCA_025355125.1 Opitutaceae bacterium
CCTGTCGGACTTAGGCCGTTCAAGGCGTTTGTAGCTCGATATTTGATCTTTTTGAAAAATATTTTCGCGAATATCGCACGGTGGATGCCTTAAATTTCTAAGTCCGACAGCCTGCTAGGGGGAATAGTAGTCCGGGCCATCTCCAAGGCGTCCGGCCTCTTTTTTGCACGACGGACATTCTCCGATTAATGGGCGCGGACGATCAAGCGCGAGAAATTGACGAACGTTCGGCCAGCGGTAGCGTCTAGCATATTATGAAAATGCGCGCACTCTCCCTGGTGTTGGGTTCACTGGTATTGGCTGGCTCGGCAGTATCCGTGGTGCATGCGGAGACGCCGGCTGCGCCCGCTGCGGCGCAGCTCAAAATCCCGGCGGCCGATCTCGAAAATGGTTACCTCAAGCTGGGGTTTGACCGGTTGGCCGGATTCAAATTTATCGCACCGGAGTTCGATCCAGCAGCCAACCCGAATGTAAAGCCGCCCACGGGCAATGAGCAGATCCCGGATGTCGTGAAGAGCTGGAGCGGCAAGAAGGCGCTCGTGACGGGCTTCATGCAGCCGACGAAACTCGAGAAGGGGAAATGCACCGAGTTCATGCTCATGGCCAGCCAGATGGCGTGCTGCTACGGTGGCATTCCGAACATCAACGACTGGGTGATCGTGCGGATGCCGGCGGGCGTGCCCGTCATCATGGACGTGCCGATTTCTTTTTACGGCACGCTCAAGGTCGGCGCGACCTTCGAGAACGGATACCTCACCGGCATCTACGAGATGGAAGGCGAGAAGATGGGCGAAGTGAAGGGCTGAGCTGGAACAAGAGCTTCCCGAAAAGAAGAATCTGGAACTCAGGAAATCAGGGGAAAATCTAAAAACCCGAATCGGGTCCGGCTCCTGATTTCCTGAGTTCCAGATTACTCCCTGTCTTTTCCAATACTCTCTTCAGCGGGAAATGTCGCGCTGCGTGAGGATGCGGAAGCCGCGATTGCCGAGGGCCTGGCTGGCGGTGTCGGCGTCTTCGGAGCTGATGGCGAGGGCGGAGCGGCCCTCGGGACGTTTGATGAAGCTGTAGATGTAGTGGATGTTGATCTCGGCTTCGAGGAGTGCGGACAACACGCCTTTTAAATCCGACTCGTCGTTGATCTCGACGGCAAGGATCGGGCACTCGGTGTAGGGAAAATCGTTGTTCACCATCAGCTCGCGGGCCTTGGCGGGATCGTCCACGACGAGGCGCACGATCGTGCTGTCGGTGGAGTCGAGCATGGTGATGGCCATGACGTGGACCTCGTTGCCCTTCAGCACGGCGGTGAGCTCGTGCAGACGGCCGACGCGGTTTTCCACGAACACGGAGAATTGGTGGACGGGATCGGTGGCGATGAGCGTGTTGGAGTCAGCCATAACTTCGGACGGAAACCTGCAACCCGGGCCGGGAGCGGTCAACTCGCGCGTTGAGGTGCGCGCGGGTGGCCCCATAGCGTGGGGGATGAACGCCGAACTTCCCAGCCACCACGCCGCGACGCAGAGGCGCGCGCAGGCGAGTGCGCGGCTGGTGTTGCGCGGGATCGCGCTCAACGCGGGGCTCGCCGCGGTGAAGTTTGCGGGCGGAATTTTCGGGCACACCTACGCGCTCATCGCGGACGGCGCGGAGTCGATGATCGACATCCTTTCCTCGCTGCTGGTGTGGGCGGGTTTTCGGGTGGCAGCGCGGCCGCCGGACGAGGATCACCCCTACGGCCACGGTAAGGCGGAGCCGCTGGCGGCGCTGGCGGTGGCGGTGTTTATTTTCGCGATCGCGGGCTGGATCGGCTGGAGCGCGATCCACGAAATCCTGACGCCGCACCGCGGCCCGCATTGGGCGACGCTGCCGCTGCTCGCGGGCGTGGTCGTGGTGAAGATGTGGTTTTCCCGGCGCATGAGCGCGGCCAGCGAGGCGGTGGGGAGCACGGCGTTGCACGTCGAGGCGCTGCACCATTACTCCGATGCGATCACTTCGGCGGCGGCGTTTATCGGCATCGCCATCGCGGTGATCGGCGGGCCCGGCTGGGAAACGGCCGATGACTGGGCGGCGCTGCTGGCGTGTGCGGTGATCGCGTTCAACGGTGTGATGATGTTCAACAAGGCGCTCGCGGACGTGATGGACACGGCGGTGTCGGTCGCGTTCGAAAATGAAATCCGTGCGGTCGCGCTGCGGGTGCCGGGCGTGAGTGCGCTCGACAAGTGTCGGGTGCGCAAAAGCGGACTGAGCCATCTCGTGGACATCCAGGTGCGCGTGGATGGAGACCTGACGGTGCGGGCGGGCCACGACATCGCGCACGCGGTGAAGGATGCGCTGCTCGCCTCGGGGCCGCACGCGGTCAGCGACGTTTCGGTGCATATCGAGCCGATGGGCTGAAAATGGTTCCAGCGGATGGGCCGGTCCGAAAAGGCGTGCGCTGGCGGCGACCATGGGCTGAATCGCCGGACCCCGCCTCTATGAATTACCTCACGTTTTTGGCCTACGCGATGATCGTCGCCTTCATGGCGCTGATCATGACGAAGCGCATGTCGGTGCTGACCGCTCTGATCATCGTGCCCGTCGTCTTCGCGCTCCTCGGCGGATTCGGCGCCAAGATCGGGCCGATGATGCTCGATGGTATCAGGACGCTTGCGCCTACGGGCGTGATGCTGCTCTTCGCGATTCTGTATTTCAGCCTGATGATCGACGTCGGGCTGTTTGATCCCGTGGTGAAACTCGTCGTGCGCCTCGTGGACGGCGACCCGATGAAGATCGTGGTCGGCACGGCGGCGCTGGCGCTGGTGGTGTCGTTGGACGGCGACGGCTCGACGACCTACCTGATCGTGGTCGCGGCGATGTTGCCGCTTTACCAGCGCCTCGGCATGAACCGCCTCGTGCTCGCGAGCGTGATCATGCAGGCCGGCGGGGTCATGAACATCCTGCCCTGGGGCGGCCCCACGGCGCGGGCGGCGAGCGCGCTGAAAGTCGATGTGCGCGACATCTTCGTGCCGATGATTCCCGCGATGGTGGTGGCGGCGCTCTGGGTGCTCTTCGTGGCCTACCTGCTGGGTATGCGGGAGCGCAAACGGCTCGGGTTCGTGGGGGGCAAGCTCGCCGCCGCAGCCGACGCAATGGCGACAAATGCGCCTGGCGCGGTGGATCGCACGGAGCTGCGGCGCCCCCAATTAATCGCGGTCAATCTGCTCCTCACGCTCGCCCTGCTCACCGCGCTGGTCATGGGCGCATTGCCGCTCCCGGTGCTCTTCATGATCGCCTGTGCGCTCGCGCTGGTGATCAATTTTCCCAACCTCGAATTACAGAAGGCGCGCATCGCGGCGCACGCCGGCAACGCGCTTGCCGTGGTCGCCGTGATCTTTGCCGCCGGCGTGCTCACGGGGATTTTGTCGGGCACGAAAATGGTCGATGCGATGGCCAACAGCGTGGTGGCCTTCATTCCGCCCAGTCTCGGGCCACACATTGCGGTGATCACGGGGTTGTTGAGCATACCCTTCACGTTCTTCCTTTCGAACGACGCGTTTTATTTCGGTGTGCTGCCGATTTTGAATCAGGCCGCGGCTACGTATGGCATCACGGCGGTCGAGATGGGGCGCGCGTCCATCGTCGGGCAAGGCGTGCATCTCCTCAGCCCGCTCGTGCCCTCGACCTACCTGCTCGTGGGGTTGGCCGGTGTCGAGCTCGGCGACCATCAGCGTTACACGCTCAAGTGGAGCTTTGTCTCGGCGCTCGTGTTGCTCGTGGTCGGGCTCGGCTCGGGCGTGATTCCGTGGGTGCGCTGAGGGCGGGCGCGCCGCCAGTCATTCCGCGAGTTTCTGCGCGAGCTTCCAGCCGGCGTAAACGCCGAGAATGCTGCCGACGCCGCTGAGCAGAAAGTTTACGAAGAACTCGAACCCCATCTGTTCGCCCGCCCACCAGCCGACGTAGCCGCCGATCGTGGTGCCGACAAAGATGCAGAGTTTGTTCACGCGACCAGAGTGCGGGATCGCGGCGGCGACGCGACGGTTTTAGCGGCCCGGATAAATTCGAGCTGCCCTGCGCGGGCGGGCGCGGCATAACGGTTGCTACCCCTGCGTCTTCAATCCCGCTGACATGCCGCTTTCTTTTTCTCCCTGGTGCCTGCTGCTGCTCGCCGTGCCTGTGCTTTTGGTGGGCGAGGCGGTCGTGCGGCGCGCGCCGTGGCTCTCGCGTTTTAACATTCCGGTGCCGGTCGTGGGCGGGTTGCTGTTCAGCGCGCTGCTGCTCGCGGTGAATCTCTCCGGTTGGGCGACGGTCACGTTCGCGACTAAGGTCACGGCCGGTTGGTGGACGTGGCTGGTGACGCCGGAAACCGAGTGGGTCGCGCGACCGGCGAAGAACCTCAACCTGCCCTTGCTCGTCGCGTTTTTCACCTGCATCGGGCTCGGTGCGCCCGTGCGGGTGCTGCGCACGGGCGGACGCGCGCTGGTGATTTTATTGGCGGCGGCGACGGCGCTCGCGGTGTTGCAAAACACGGTCGGCGTCGGCCTCGCCCTCGCGCTCGGGGTGCCGCCGTTGCTCGGCGTGGTGTGTGGGGCGCTGACGTTGATGGGCGGACACGGGACCGCGCTGGGTTTCGCGCCGCGCTTCGAGCAGGCGGGTCTGGCGGCGGCGGCAACCATCGGGGCGTCTGCGGCGACGTTTGGGCTCGTCGCGGGCGGGTTGCTCGCCGGGCCGCTGGCGGAATGGTTGTTGCGCGGGCGGGGTGGGAAAAATCCTGCGGTCGAGCCGTCGCGCGCGGAAACGACGGTGGCGATTCCGAGTTTTTTTGGCGATGCGCAGGCGCTCGCGGCGCTGGGCCGGGTCGCGGTTGGGCATGCGCTGCTGATCGCGGGCTGTGTGAAAGTGGGCGCATGGGTGAGCTTCGGTCTGGACCGCGCGGGCGCGTCGTTGCCCGCGTATATGGGCGCGCTGCTCGTCGGTTTTTCGGTGCGTGCGGTCCATGACGCGATGGGCGGAACGTGGCTGCGGGCCGAGGTGATTACGCGGCTCGCGGCGGTGCTGTTGCCGCTCTTTCTCGCGGTGACGTTGTCGGCGCTGAACCTCGCCGACCTCGCGACCGTAGCCGGGCCGATGTTGGTGATTTTGGTGGTCAACACGCTCGTCTCGCTCGCCTTCGTGGCGCTCGTGGTGTGGCCGTTGCTCGGGCGCGATTACGAGGCGGGCGTGATGGTGGCGGGCCTCGTGGGTTTCGGGATCGGCTCGACGGCGACGGCAGTCGCGGCGATGGACGCGATCACCCGGCGGCGCGGTCCCGCGCCCAAGGCGACGGCGCTCGTGCCGCCGACGGGCGGGTTCCTCATCGACCTCACGAACGCGCCGGTGATCAGCACCTTTCTCAATCTGCTGCGGTGAAAAAGCCGATGCTGCGCCGCGCGTTCCGTTGAGAGTTGAAAGGCGCGGACCCTTGTGGCCGATTGCCCGCGTGTCCCGATCCCAGCGCTGCCTCATCTTCTGCTGTCTCGCGCTCGGCGCTGCGGTAGGCGCAGGGCAGACGCCGCCCGCGCCTCCGCCTGCCGTGCCGATCACGGCCGTCACCGATGCCGAGTTGCCCGACGGCGAAGAAGTGTGGAACGCCGCGCAGCTCACGCTCGCGCAGGCGGGCACCGAGACCGAAAAACTCCGCGCGCTCGTGACCGTGGTGAACCTCCAGCGCCGGCGCGGCGATTACCCCGCCGGCCTCACCGCCGCGCGCGACGGCCTCGAGCGGGCGCGCACGCTCGGCGATCCGCGGCTGGAGGTGGATTTTCTCTACCTGCTCGGCCGGCTCTATTGGAACCTCACCGATTACCCGCGCTCGCTGGAGCATCACCTCGAGGAACTCCGCCTCGCGGAGAAGCTGGGCGACGATTCGATGCTCGCCCGCACCCACGGCGGGCTGGGTCTCACCTACCAGCGCTTCGGCCGCGCCGACGATGCGCTGCTGCATTTCAAGCTCGGCCTCGACCTTGCGGCGAAGGCCGGCGATGTGCGCATCCGCTCCAGCCTGCTCAACAGCCTCGGCAACTATTACCTCGGGAGCGGCAACTACGAGCAGGCGCGCGCGGTCCACGAGGACGCGCTGAAAATCCGCGAGGGCTACGGCAACCGCCGGGCCATCTCCGAGTCGCTCATCAACCTCGGCCTGATCGCCGACTTCCAAGGCGACACCGCCAAGGCGTTCGATTACCTGCAACGCGCGCTGACGACCTTCGAGG
>JANXLP010000301.1 GCA_025355125.1 Opitutaceae bacterium
GATCCCTACCTGAACGTCGATCCGGGCACGATGAGCCCGTTTCAACACGGCGAAGTTTACGTGCTCGAAGACGGTGCAGAGACGGACCTCGACCTCGGTCACTATGAGCGTTTCACGAGTGGTAAACTTTCGCGGCTCAACAGCCTGAGCTCGGGCCAGATCTATGAGGCCGTGATCCAAAAGGAGCGGCGCGGCGACTATCTCGGGAAAACGGTGCAGGTGATCCCGCACGTGACGAACGAGATCAAGGAGCGCATTTATTCGGGCGGCAAAGATGTGGATATTCTCATCACCGAGATCGGTGGCACGACGGGCGACATCGAGGGGCTGCCGTTTCTCGAGGCGATGCGTCAATTTGCGCTCGAAGTCGGGCCGACGGATTGCGTGTTCATCCACGTGACGCTGGTGCCGTTTCTGAAGGCGGCGGGCGAACTCAAGACGAAGCCCACGCAGCAATCGGTGGCGAAGCTGCGCGAGATCGGCATCCAGCCGGATGTGCTCGTGTGCCGCACGGACCACCCGCTGGACCATGATCTGCGCGACAAGATTTCGATGTTTTGCAACGTGCCGGTGAAGGCCGTGATCGAGTGCATGGATGTCGATACCTCCATCTACCAACTGCCGCTTGCATTGCAGAAGGAGGGAATGGACCAGCTCGTGATCGATCTCCTCGGGCTGAAAAATCCGCCCTCGGAAGAGAACATGTGGGAGAAGATCGTGAGCCGCATCCTCACTCCGAAATACGAGGTGACCATCGGCGTCGTGGGCAAATACATCGAGCTGCAGGACGCCTATAAATCCGTTTACGAGTCGATCACGCACGCGGGCATCGCGAACAATTGCAAAGTGAACATCCGCCGCATCGACGCGGAGGATCTCGAAAAGAAAAACGGCATTGGCGCGCTGAAGGGGCTCGATGGAATTTTGGTGCCGGGCGGTTTCGGCGACCGCGGCACCGAGGGCAAGATCGCGGCGGCGAAGTATGCGCGTGAAAACAAAATCCCTTACTACGGCCTCTGTCTCGGCCTGCAGATCGCGGTGATCGAGTTTGCGCGCAACGTCCTCAAGCTCGCCGGCGCTAACAGCATGGAGTTCGACGCGAAGTCGCCCCATCCGGTGATCGCCATCATGGAGGAGCAGAAGAAGATCATTGATAAGGGCGCGAGTATGCGGCTCGGCAGCTACGAGTGCGCGCTCACGCCGGGCACGCTGGCGCGCAAAGCCTACGGAGCGGAAAGTGTGCGCGAGCGGCACCGCCACCGCTTCGAGGTGAACAACGCCTACGTGGGCCAACTCCAGCGCGCGGGCTTCATGGTGAGCGGAGTGAATCCGCGCCGAAATCTCGTCGAGATCATGGAGCTCAAGGGCCACCCGTGGTTCCTCGGCACGCAGGCGCATCCGGAATTTCAGTCCAAGCCCAACAAGGCGCATCCGCTCTTTGCGGCGTTCATCGCGGCAACGCTCAAAAACAAAAAGGGTGGAGCGAAAGTGAAGTCGGTGACTACGATCAAAGCGATGCCGAGCTCGAAAGTTGTGAAGCCCGGCGCGAAGATGGTGAAGCCGGTGAAGGCCTTGAAGGCGGCGAAGAAAAATTAGTGGCTGAGGCCGGCTGGAAGCCCGCGCTACTTTCGAATCATCATGCTCTACGATCCCAAGAAACTCCTGATCATCGCCGGGCCGTGCTCGTTGGAAAATGAGAGCGTGTGTCGGGCGGTGGCGGAGAAGTTGGTGACGATTGGCAAGGCGCACCCGGAGCTGACGCTGATCTTCAAAGGCTCGTTCGATAAAGCGAACCGCACGTCGGTCAGCGGACCGCGCGGGACGGGCATAGAGGAAGGGCTGAAGCTACTGGCGTTGATCAAGCGCGAGTATGGTTTTCCGGTGCTCACGGATGTCCACGAGCGCGCGCAGGTCGCGGAGATTGCGGCGGTGTGCGATGTGATTCAGATTCCCGCGTTTTTGTGTCGGCAGACCGATCTGTTGCTCGCGGCGGCGGCGACGGGGCGCACGGTGAACGTGAAGAAGGGTCAGTTTCTCTCGCCGCAGGAAATGGTGCATGTGACGGGTAAGTTGCGCGAGGGTGCGGCGACGGAGATTTGGCAGACGGAGCGCGGCACGACCTTTGGTTACCAGAACCTCGTCGTGGACATGCGCTCGTTCGCGATCATGCGGCAGAATGGGTTTCCGACGGTGTTCGATGCGACGCACGCGGTGCAGTTGCCCGGCGCGGGCGGCGGTAAGAGCAGCGGCGAACGCCACTACGTGCCGCCCCTTGCGAAAGCGGCGCTCGCGGCGGGTGCGGACGGTCTTTTCATCGAGACGCATCCTGATCCGGCCAACGCGATCAGCGACGGTCCGAACATGATCCCGCTCGACGAATTGCCCAAGCTGCTCGCGCAGTGTCTGGCGATTTGGAAGACGGTGCGGAGCTAGGTTGCGCTGAGCTTGTAAGCTGCGGGTAGGAGCAAATTTATTTGCGATGTAGGCTTGGGGCGGATCGCAAATAAATTTGTTCCTACCTCTTAGGCCTGGGTGCGTTAAGATCCCGCGCCCTCCCTTGACCACGGCAAGTCCGGTCGCACACTGGCCCTCAATAAAACCTCTGATGGCCACCTTCATTATCGACGTTCCTGTGCCTTCGATGGGCGCGACGGTGAGCGAACTCACCGTCGTCTCACTCAAAACCCAACCTGGTGCCCGTGTGACCAAGGGTCAGAAGATTGCCGAACTGGAGAGCGACAAATCTATCTTCGACTATGAGGCCCCCGCCGATGGGGTGGTGCTCGCCTTGCCTGTGACGGCCGGCCAGGTGCTCGTGCCGGGTGCGCTGTTTCTGCAACTCGAGACGGAAGATGCGAGTCTGCGGCATTTAGAGGCCAAGGGCGGCGTGGTCGCAGCGGCGGTGGTCGCGAAGCCGGCGGCGGCGCTCGTTTGGACGCCGCGGGCGACGAAGCTCGCGCAGGAGGCCGGGCTCGATCCGGCGACGATCACGGACATCGAGGCGACCGGGCCGGGTGGACGCGTCTCGGGTGACGACGTCACGCGGCTGCTCGCGAAGCGGAAGGCTTGATTCCCAGACTTTAAATTTTCTCCGATTGAATACCACCGACACGGTTTGCATCGCCGGCGTAGGCCACGCGGCTCCCGCCAAAATCCAAGCCAACAGTGAAATCCTGAAGGCCTTCCCGAACCGCACGGAGGACGAGATTGTGCGGCTCACGGGCATCCGTGAACGGCGCTACGCCGCCGACGACGAGAGCGCGACGGACCTTGCGGTAATCGCGGTGCAGCATGCGCTCGATCAGGCGGGGATGAAGGCGAGTGATATGGACGGCATCATCATGGCGACGCTCATCCCGGATCAACCGGTGCCGGCGGCGGCGAGCGATCTGGCGCGGCGGCTGGGGATTCCACGGGTGCTGGCGTTTGACCTCAATGCGGCGTGCTCGGGCTGGCTTTATGCGCTGGAGGTGGGGCGCTCGTTTATTTTGTCTGGGACGGCGAAGAACTTGATCGTGGTGACGGCGGAGTTGTTGTCGCGCATCACGAATCCGCAGGATCACGAGACCGCATTTCTCTTCGGCGACGGGGCGGGTGCGGCGATTTTGACGGGCGGCGCGGGTGGTCACCGGTTGCACCGGATGGGGCTCGGCGGCGATGCCGCGCAGTTCGAAGCGATTCAGCGCACGGGCGGCGGCGCGCGGATGCCATGGCCGGTGGGCGTGGGCGGGCAGATCGAGCATTTTTACCTACAGATGAACGGCACCTCGGTGTTCAAGCACGCGGTGATCGGTTTCGCGGAGCAGATCGAGCAGACGCTCAAGCGCGAAAATCTAAAGCCCGAGGACATCGCGTGG
>JANXLP010000305.1 GCA_025355125.1 Opitutaceae bacterium
GGTCAGAGACCCGCCCTACTTTAGAATCACCTTATGAAATTCCCCTCCGCCATCACGGTCATCTCCGACGAAGTTTCCCAAGAACTTTCCGTCGTCACCGCATTCCTGCGTGAGTTTAAACTGCCCGGTCTTGAGCTCCGCAGCTTCAACGGCCGCGCGTTTAAAGACCTCACGCCCGCCGATGTCGTCGAGATCGGCGCCGCATCGCGCGCCGAGGGCTGGCGCGTCGTCGGTTGCGCGACGCCCGTTTTCAAATGCGATCTCGATGACGCCGCCGCGATCGCGGCGCACCGCGAAATCTTCAAGCGCAGCCTTGATGTCGCCCGTGAGCTGAGCTGCGACCTCCTGCGGGTTTTCACGTTTCTCCGCACGCCAAATCCGGCGGAGGCCGCGAAGCAGCGCCGCGTCGTCGAACATTTGCAGGGGCTGATCGATCTCGCGGCCGGTTCGGGCATCCGCCTCGGGGTGGAAAACGAACATTCCTGCCTCGCCGCCACGGCCGAGGAAACCGCCGCTATCTTGGCCCCGTTGCCCGCGGAACGGATCGGTGCGATTTGGGACCCGTGCAACGTGCTCTACGTCCCTGGCGCGGCCGCACCCACCCCGGCCGACCTCGTGCGGTTGACGCCGCGGCTTTTTCATCTGCACGTGAAGGACGCGGTGCACCGCGACCCTGCCGCCGTGAAGAGTGGCGAACTCATCGCGGTCGGCACGCCCGTCGGCATCGGCGATGTCGATTGGCGCGCGCATTTCAAGGTGCTGCGCGAGATCGGCTACGCCGGCCTGCTCTCGCTGGAGACGCATTGGCGGTTGGAGAAAATCGACGAGTCCCTGCTGCACCTGCCGGCGGGACACGCGTTTTCGCATGGCGGCGAAACGGCGAGCCGCACGTGCCTGCATAATCTCAGGGCGCTGCTGGAGACCTGAGAGCGGCCTATTAGGTGTCGCGAAGGCCGCCGCCGTAGTCCACGCCGCGCTCTTGACGGTGCTGCGCGCCGGCAGGCACGCTAGGCGGTATGTCTCCCGAGAGTCTGCCTAAGAAAAAGAAACTGCCGTGGCTAAAACTCGCCGTGTTGGCAGTGGTGCTGCTGGGCGGGGCGGCGCTGTTATTGCGCGGGGCGAATCCCAAGGAGCTGGTGGATCAGGGCATGGGCTTGATCCGCGCGGCGGGGCCGGTGGTATTTTTCGCGGCGATGGCGGTGTTGCCGGCGGCGGGCGCGCCGTTGATGGCGTTTACGTTGAGCGCGGGCGAGGCGTTTGGTGCGCAGTTGACGATGCCGGGTGTGATCGTGGCCGCTCTGGCGATGATCGCCGTGAATCTGGCGCTCACCTACTGGCTCGCACGCTACGCGCTGCGGCCGTTGCTCAGGAATCTGGTCAACCGCTATGGCTACAAGGTGCCGAGCATCACGAAGCAGAATGCGCTTTCCGTCGCGCTGGTTGTGCGGCTCACGCCAGGGCCGCCGTTCTTTCTTCAAGGCTACCTGCTGGGTTTGGCGGAGGTGCCGTTTAAGCTCTATATGCTGGTTTCTTGGCTGTGCGTGCTGCCCTGGGCAGTGGGCGCGATCATCATGGGACGCGGCA
The DNA here is from genome assembly GCA_025355125.1 of Opitutaceae bacterium. Classification (GTDB taxonomy): domain Bacteria; phylum Verrucomicrobiota; class Verrucomicrobiia; order Opitutales; family Opitutaceae; genus Tous-C4FEB. The sequence goes on from JANXLP010000305.1 coordinate 1,585, forward strand.
TCCTCAACGGTAATTTCAAAGTCGCAGCCACCGGGATGGGTGTGCTCGTGGTCGCGGTGGTGCTCGTGCAATTCGTGCGGAAAAAATATGCCAAGCGGGCGGACTGAGATCGAGCTGGGCGGCGAGGATGCGCGTGTGGAGAGCGTGAGTGTGTTCACGCGGCGCGTGAAGACGCTGCTCGAGAGCGGGCTCGGCGCCTCGTGGGTGCGCGGCGAGGTTTCCAACGTGCGGGCGCAGAGCAGTGGCCACGTTTATTTTTCCCTGAAAGATGCGGGCGCGCAGGTGAGCGCGGTGCTGTTTCGCGGCGACGCGCTGCGGCAGACGGTGAAGCTGCGCGACGGCCAGCAGGTCGTCGTTTACGGTCAGGTGAGCGTCTATGAGGCGCGGGGGCAGTATCAGCTCATCGTGCGGCTCGTGATCGAGGACGGGGTGGGGCGATTGCAGCGGGAGTTCGAGGCGCTCAAGGCGAAGCTCGCGGCGGAGGGTTTGTTTGCGCCGGAGAAGAAGCGCGCGCTGCCGCCGCTGCCGGCATGCGTGGGGTTCGTCACGTCGCCCACGGGCGCGGCGGTGCAGGATTTCATAAGAATTATGGCGCGGCGCGGCTGGCGCGGGCGCGTGGTCGTGCTGCCAGCGAAGGTGCAGGGCGAGGGCGCGGCGGTGGAAATGGCGGCGATGCTGGCGCTCGCGCAGGAGCTGGGGATTTTCGACCTGTTGGTGATCGGTCGCGGCGGTGGCAGCCTGGAGGATCTCTGGGCGTTTAGCGAAGAGGTGCTCGTGCGCGCGGTGGCCGCGAGCACGGTGCCGATCATTTCGGCGGTGGGGCACGAGATTGATTTTTCCCTCTGCGATTTTGCCGCCGACGTGCGCGCCGAAACGCCGAGTGCGGCGGCGGAGTTGATCTCGAGTAAATTCGTGGAGGCGGCCGAGCGCGCTGAGCGGGCGGGTGACGCCATGGACGAAGCGCTCGAGCGAGCCCTCGGGGAAGCGAGCGAGCGCCTCGACCACGCGCGCTCGCGGCTGCGGTTGCTCTCGCCGGCCGCGCAGGTGGAGCAGGGCTTTCTGCGCCTCGATGATCTGGGCAACCGGCTGGTCGCGGCGCTGCGCGATGCGGCGCAGGCGCGGCGGCAGCAACTCGGCGAAGCGCGGGCGGCGCTGGCGCGCGTGTCGCCGGAGTTTCGCGTGCAGACAGAGTCGCACCGGTTGCTCGCGCTGTGGAAACGGTTGCAGGCGGCGAGTCCGGCCTCGGTGTTAAATCGCGGTTTTGCGATTGTGCGCGACGAGGCGGGCCGGCCGGTGATGCGGCGGGCGGAAATCGCTCCGGGTCAGAAGCTGGTGACGGAGTTTGCCGATGGCACGGCGAGCGTGCGCGCGGATTAGGGGGTGGCTTGCATCCGCCTTGTCGGCGGTGAAATTTCGCTTGGCGCAGAAATAAATATGATAATTATCAGACTGAGTGCGTTGTCAGCTGCGACCGCACTGAACTCAAACCCTGCTACCATCATGACCTTGTTCCGTTACTCTAGGGGGACTGCTGCGGCAGTTTCCCGTTCGCTCCGTTTTTTCACGGCCACCACCGCCGGCCTCGCCGGCCTCGTTGCCTCAGCCCAAACCCCTGTAAGCGCGCCCGCTGGCGGCGACGAGGTGTTAAAACTCTCCGAGTTCCAAGTCTCGACGACGGCCGATAGAGGCTATCGCGCGGGCAATTCCGTATCGGCCACGCGCATCGATACGCCGATCAAGGATCTGCCGTTTGCGATCAGCGCGTTCACGCAGCAGTTCATCACGGATGTGGGTGCGCGCGATCTGTGGGACGTCGTTCAATACGCGCCGAGCGTGACCAGCGCCGGCCGCGAATTCAACGCGGGCAACTCCGTCTATAATATCCGCGGTTTCGATCAGGCACCCCAGCACAACGGCTTCGTGGGCGAAGGCTACATCGACACGGTCAGCGTCGAGCGCGTGGAAGTCGTCAAAGGCCCGTCCTCGGTCCTCTACGGTCAGGTCGCTCCCGGTGGCACCGTGAACTACATCACGAAGCGCCCCGGCACCAAGGCCGCGACCTCGATCAACGCTCAAACCGGCACGCAGAGTTTCCTCCGCACCTCGGTGGATATAAATCAGCCGCTCGTCGGCAAGACCCTGCTCTTTCGTTTCAACGGGGCTTGGGAAAACGGTTTTGAATTCATCAATCCGGGCAAGCAGCGCACGACGGTGCTCGCTCCCGTAGTCACATGGCGGCCGTTCGAGCGCGTTTCCCTCACCGTGGATTACCAGTGGTTCTCCCGTCGGGAAACCCCGCCGTCCGCCCAGATCAAACCCAACATCGAGATCGTCGCGCTGCCCGGCGCGACCGGCCTGCTGCCCACGGGTGGCGTGCTCGTGAAACCGGACAACAGCGACCCGGGCTTTCTCAGCTACTATCCGCTGCCGCGTGATTTCAATTACCTCTCGAACAATGACAATCGCGCCTCGGACTTTGAGTCCGTCAACGGCGAGCTCACCGTCAAGGTTTCCGACCACTGGTCGGCGCGGGCGAACTTCAATTGGAACAAGCGCGCGGTGAAGCAGAAGCTCACCGGCTTCGGCAACGTCTTCATCACGGTGCCCACGAGCTATTATCCGACGGGCGCCACGCTCCCGATTTCCGCCGCCAACTATCTCATCGCGGCGACGGCGTTCGCGAACGACGTGCTCAACAATCCTCAGGTCGCGTCGCTGGCACCACAGGCGCAGCTCCCGCGGCGCAAGCGTCTGCAGGAGCAGTTCGACACCGCGAAGACTTCGCAGGTCGAGATGGCCGGCAATTACGCGCTGAACGGCGCCACCCTGAAGCCGCTCTTCGGCGTATTTTATAATGAGTCGAGGGGCCTCGGCCGCCAGCGGCAGAGCGGCTCGGTGGCATTTCCGCATTTCACCGTTTGGGACATCAAGAACCCCTCGACGTGGGACTACACCACGGACTTCGATCCCGCGGTTCTGCCGTTCTCCACGAACTCCCGCAGCGTGCGCCGCAACTCCGCCGCTTATGGCGTGATGAACGCGAGTTTCTTCAAAGACCGTCTCAGCGCCGTCGCGGGTGTGCGCTACAACAAGTCTTCCGGCTCGACGGATAATTTCCTGAATCCCGCCGCCAGTCTCGCGAAGGTTTCCAGTAGCAAGACCACGCCGCAACTCGGGCTGGGCTGGAAAGCGACGAGCGATCTCATGGTTTACGGTTCCTACAGCGAGTCCTACGTCCTGAATGCCTCCGCGCTCACCCTCCAAGGCGTGCCCGTCGGACCAGCGAAGCCCACGACTTCGAAAGGCTACGAAGTCGGCGTGAAGACCGATTTCCTCGACGGTCGCGTGTCGTCCACGATCGCAGTTTTCCAAATCGACCAACGCGATCGCATCCTCGGCTTTAATTCCTTCAACGCCGCGGGCGCGACGGTGACAAACTCCCTGCAAGGCACGCTCGACCGCAGCAACGGTATCGAAGCCGAGCTCACCTGGTCGCCGGCGGATAACTGGCAGGTTTACCTCAGCGGCGCGATCACCGACATCCGCACGAAGCAGGTGCCGGTGGGCGAAGAGGTGTTCCTCGGTTCGCATCCCGAGGCCACGGTCAAGGACCTCGCGAACCTTTGGACGCGTTACACCTTTAAGAATGGCGCGATCAAAGGCCTCTGGGTCGGTGGCGGTTTCAACCACACCGGCAAGAAGGCGCAGCGCTCCAACAATCCGAAGCTCTTCCTCCCCGGCGAGATCCTCTGGAACTCCGCTCTCGGCTACGATTGGAAGTGGAACGGCCGTCCCACCAGTCTCGTCGTGAACTGGCAGAACATGGGCGACATCGAGTATTTCCCCGCCAACCAGCAGCGCGGTCTGCCCGGTCGCGCCGTGCTCTCGGCGACGACGAAGTTCTAACGCCGCGTTTGCGCACGCGCACCTGATAGTTCGAGCCCGCTGCGTGCGGGCTCTTTTTTTGCCCGGGGAGTGGAATATTTCGGGGGATGGGTTACTCTGATTTTCGTGAAACCCCGTTGTGCCACTCTCGTGCTGTTGTTGGCCGCCCTTGCCGGTGGCCTCTATGCTTCCGATATGAAATCTACGCCCGCCGCCAAAGACGCCCTCGAGTGCAAACCCGGCGAGAAATCCGCCTGCGGCCTGCCGTCCAACGTCGTCATCGACATGAGCAAGACGAAGGTGCAGCGCACCGACGACGACTGGCAGGCGCGCCTCACGCCGATCCAGTATCGCGTCGCGCGCAAGCAGGGCACCGAGCCGCCGTTCCAGAACGAGTATTGGAGCCACCACGAGGACGGCGTCTATTTTTCCGTGTGCAGCGACACGCCGCTCTTCGATAGCCGCGACAAATTTGAAAGCGGCACGGGTTGGCCGAGCTTCACGAAACCGATTGAGAAAGCCTTCGTGGGTGAGACGACCGACAGCAGCTACGGCATGCGTCGCGTTGAGGTTCACTCCAACGTCGATGGCGCGCACCTCGGCCATGTCTTCGAAGACGGCCCGCGCGCGCAGGGCGGCCTGCGCTACTGCATCAACAGCGCCTCGCTGCGCTTTGTGCCGCGCGCGGCCTACGAGGTGTGGGTGGCGAAGAACGAGGCTGCGACTGCTGCGGCGAAGTGAGCTTGAAGTAGGGCGCGGTCTCTGACCCGCCCTTTCCGGAGAACGCTGCGTTCTAACCCGCGGCGTTTCTTGGCAGCCCGGCATTCCAGGGCGGGTCGGAGACCGCG
>JANXLP010000306.1 GCA_025355125.1 Opitutaceae bacterium
AGGGCGCGCACGGCAGCGAGATCCGGGCCGTGCCAGGCGTCGCTCGGCACGACGAAGTCGAAGTGCCAGTCCGGGTGCCGGGCGGCGAGGCTCAGAACGGTGGCGGCGGTGAGCGGGAAATCGCGGAGGAAGCGTCCGACCACCAGGATCGCGGGCGCGCCGGGGTTGGTGGCGGAACCGGGTTGAAAGAAATCCGTATCGACGCCGTGTGGGATGACCACGGTCTGGTGGGAACCCCAAGCGCCGGCAAAAAAATCGCGCTCGCGGGAGGTGAGGAGCACGAGCGTATGCACCCGGCCGGTGCGCGGAGGAGGCGTGGCGCGCACGGAGGCGGGCATGTGCAGGGTGGCAATCACGGGCTGTTTTCCCGGAGGCAGGGAGAGGTAAGGGTCGTGATTTTCGCCGACGAGAAAATGGACCGCGGCCAGGGGCGACGTCGTCAACGCCCAGCTCGCCGCGAGCTCGGTGAATGCTTGGGACTGGTTGCGCACGGGGCCGCGGCGCAGGAGGCTCCAGGCTTTCCCGACGAGCCGGCGGAGGCGGGTATCGGGAGTGTGGATGAGGCGCACGCTGCGTTCGTCGCGGAGGAAGCGGGCGAGTTGATGGATGCCCGAGTAACCGCATTGGCCACCGAGTTGATCGGCCACGAAGAGGGTGCGTGCCGGCACTGTCTCGGTTGCGGGTCGCTGAGGACGTGCGGAGACCATTCGGCGGCTGAGGGAAAAAAGCAGGTGGGGAATCAGCGTGAGATCGTGGGGCGTGAGGCACCAGGCGCGCGACAGGCGGTGGGCGCTGGCCGCGGGATCATCGGCCCGGAGGAGCCGGGCCTCGTTGGTGAGGCTGTGGGCGAGCAGGCGCCGGCGGCGGCGGGCGGGCACGCCGGCCAGTGAACGGTGTTTTTCGTAGAAACGCACCGCCTGCGCCGCGACGAGCCGGGTGCCGCCCATCGTGCTGCCCGCGTGTTTGGAGTAGTGACAGGTGAGGGCCGGTTCGATCTTCACGGTGGCGCCGGCGATGGCGGCGCGCAGCCAGTAGTCACGATCTTCGCCGACGCGGAAGCTGGGATCGAACTCCCCGGTGAGAATCCGAGTGGCGCGATTGAAGAGCACGCACGAGCTCGTGATGACGACACTCTCGTCGAAGAGCGTGCCGACGGGATCGGTTTCCAGCGAGGCGGGCGCGATGAATTCCCCGAGGGTGTGGTCGGTCGCCAAATCAAAGGTGCGGACGCCCGTGACGACGAGGCCTGCGCCGGCGGCGACGTGCATGGCGCCCCGGCGCAGATGGCTGGGGCCCCACCAGTCGTCGGCATCGAGGAAGGCAATGGCATCACCCAATGCCAGCTCGAGGAGCCGGTTGCGCGCGGCGGCGACGCCCCGGTTGATCCCGAGATTTTCGTAACGAACGGACTGCGGTCCGGCGGAGGTGACGGCGCGCACGATGGCTTCCGTGCCGTCGTGCGAGCCGTCCTCGACGACGATGAGTTCCCAGTTGGTATGGGACTGGGCCTGCACGCTCGCGATGGCACGGGCGATGGTGGGGGCGGCGTGGTAGGCCGCGATGAGCACGCTGATCTTCATGAGTTGCCCTCGGCGAAGGCGAGCCAGGCCACGCTGCGGCGCAGGGCGGTGGCGAAACCCACCATGGGGCGGTAGCCGAGGCGAAGCGCGGCGCGATCCGAGGGCAGTTGCCAACGGCACTCCTGGAGCAACGCGAGTTCCTGAGTGATGCGCGGGCGCGGTTTGGCGGGAAGTTGCCACGCGTCCGACGAGGCCGCGACGGGAGCGAGGGAAGCGGTGAGGCGCTTCGCGACGGTCTTCCAGCGCGTCGGCACCACGGGTAGCACCGTTTGCACGGCGCGACCCGCGACGAGGCGCGAGATCCTTTCCTGCGTCGTGCGTTGAATCGCGGGAACGGAGGCGAGGCGATGAATCGTCGAGGGATCAATCCCGAGGGCGCTGGCGGTGCCGTGGTAAAAGCCGGACCAGGTGATGCGTTCGGTATCACCGACGAGGTAGGCTCCCGCCGCATTCACGGGGGCCGTGAGGCACTGGGCGACGGCCTCGACAAGATTGTCAACGTAGAGGGTGTTGCACACGCCGTCGCCTTCGCCGAGGAGCCACGCGCGCTCCTGGCGCAGATCGGCGGCGAGATCGGCGATCCAGCGCGAACGCGGGCCGAAGACGACGCCCGGGCGCAAGGCGAAACCTGCGAGCCCGCGAAGGGCGCAACTGCGGAAGAAGGCGCGCTCGGCGCGAACCTTGGCGTTATTGTAGTCCATCGCGTGGCGGCAGTGGAGGGGCGAATCCTCGGTGGTGCCCGGATCGGGGGCCTGACCGTGCACGGAGGCGCTGCTCAGGTAGACGACCCGCTGCACGCCAGCCGCGGCGGCGGCGGCGCACAACGCCGTGGGCATGGCTTCGATCTGACGGATGTCGCCGAGCGCGGTGTGCACGACGGCATCGCAGCCGGTGAGCGCGGCGGCGAGCGACGTGATGTCGAGCGCGTCGCCGATGCGCCAGTCCACCGCGAAGCGCGCGGCGAGAGCGAGCCCCGAGGCGCGGCGCACGATGGGCACGACGGTGTGGCGACCGCCGAGGTGAAACATCTCAACGAGGCGGGTGCCGATGAATCCGTTGGCTCCGACGATGGCGACGATCATGGTTGTAAGGCCCACTGGCGGGCGTTGGTGGTTTCGCCGGGAGTGAGCCACGGTTGAGGTAAAAACTGGCGACGGGCGTAACACGCCTCGATGAGGTGCAGGGCGCGCAGGTCTTCGCGCCCGTCGATGAGAACGGGAGTGTGGTCGCGGACGGCGGTCGCGACATGCCGGAGCTGCGCGATAAAACTTTGCGGGTTGGTGGCGGCGGGGGTGCCGTCGCGCGCGCGCAGCGTGCCTTGGAGCGCGCAGGGCGCACCGGCGAAGGTGACACTCAGGCCGTTGGCGTCGTTGACGGTCCAGCTCACCTGTCCGCGCTCGAATTCAAAATCGTAGCGCTGGGCGGTGGCCCAGTCGCGGCTCAGCTGAACCTGTCCGGTGATCGGTCCGAAGCGCAGGGTGATGCGGGCGTTGGTTTCCAGGCCGCCCGCGGCGTCGTCGGCATAGGTGAAATCGGTCGGCGCGCCCAGCCACCAAATGAGGAGATCGAAGACGTGCACGCCGATGTCGAGGAGCACGCCGCCGGGTGTCTCACGCCGCTGAAAAAACGCGGGGGACGCGGCAGGCCAGGTGAACGGGCCGCCCTCGGCGATCTTGAAACTTCGCAATGCGCCGAGCGCACCGTCCGGTCCGCAGAGAAGTTTCAGTGCATGGCTCGACGGGAAGAAGCGTTTGTAGTGACCGATCGCGAGCACCCGATCCGCAGCGGCGGCTGCGGCAATCATCCGTTCGGCATCGGCGGCGCCGGCGGCCATCGGTTTCTCACACAGCACGTGCCAGCCGCGCGCGAGGGCGGCGAGGGTGTGCTCGGCGTGCCAGCGCGGGGGCGAGGCGATGATGGCAAGGCTGCTCTCCGGCGCGTTTGCGTCACCGAGGGTGGCGACGGATTGGCCATGGGGAAAAGCGGCGTGCAACACGCGCCGCGCCGATTCGGCGGGATCGACGAGGGCCGCGACGCGGAGCAATCCGGTGGCTTCGAGGGCGCGTAGAGCCGGCGCATAGAAGAGCTGGCTGACGGCGCCGCAGCCAACGAGGACGATGGGCACGGGCGAGGGCACGGAGGAAATCACTGAGGTGGAAAGCGCCGGCGATGACCGCGATGGCGGGACGTAGAAGGGGAGCGTGAGAACGGGAGGTGAAGCGTCAGGCGCCGCGCAGCAAGGCCGCGACCCGATGCAAATCCTGATAGGCGACCGGACGGTTCGTCGTGAACTCGCGCCACCAGGCCTCGTCGAGGACGAGATGGCCGCACTCGCGAACCAAAATATCTCCGAAACGCCGACGGAATTCGTAAATCTTTTCCAGCGTTTTACGGCGAATCGACATGGCCGGTGGACGATCGCGCACGAATTGTTCGACGGCCCGGGCCACTGCGGATGGCTCCGGCGGAACGACCGCGGCATACTCATCGGAGAAAAAAACGTCGCGGCCGCCCAAGCTGGGCGTCGAGACGACGGGGAGATCCGCGAGCAGATACTGGATCGAAGCCAGATTGGGACCTTCAACGGCGGACAGGCACAGGCCGACCCGTGCCTGCTTATACCAATCGGCGACCTCGCTTCGACTCAGACGATGGTAACTTTCGTCCCAAAAATTCCCATTGGCCCAAGTGGCATGCCCCAGCGATGAGCGAATACGGTCACCGTAGCTTTGGACAAAGCGACCCTCGTAAATGTAAGTGAGCACCAGCAGACGGGCGACGCCTGCGGCCAGTTCGAGTCGCTTGTAGGGGGCGATCTGAGCATCGAGCACCGCGTCGAAGACGGGCGCGCCCTCCGTGGCGGGCACGAAGGAATGCTCGTCGATAAATGCGTTTTCGTTGAGAAATTCAACCCGGCCGCCCGAGGGCGCGACCAGTTCGACCTCTCGCGGCGTGCCGGCGGCCAGAATGTAGCGGTGCCGTGGGAACCGGGTTTGCGCATCCTTGATTGCGGCGATACGGTCCAGTCGCGACGCCTCGTCCTCCATCGTCCAACCGGCGCGGTAAAAGATCGTGAGGTCGAGGTGGGCCAGCGGGGGTTGCAAATAGACGGCCAGCTTCGACGGATGACACCCGGTGAGAAGGATTGGTGGATTCACGGAAACGACGGAAATCATGTCGTAGGAACGCCAGGCTCGCGCCCGATGAAGCTTGAACGCGCGGGAGATCCAAAAGGCCGCGCTGGGCAGACGCCGCTCACGCCACAACCGCAGGGCCTTCGAGACGAAAATGTTTGAAGTGATCATGCTTTAAAATGAGTCGCGCGTTCTCCGGTATTTGCGGGCGGGGAGTCAGTCGCGAAGCAGGCCTGCGGCGAAGACAGTCTGGATGCGCTCGGGACTGAACTCGCCGGCGGCGAGGCGGCGG
>JANXLP010000339.1 GCA_025355125.1 Opitutaceae bacterium
CTACACACTCACCGAGAGCGCCTGGCAACACCGCCTCGGCTTTACCTACAGCTACGCCTCCGGTGACAAAAATTCCGCCGACCAGACAAGCCAGACATTTCAAAACCTCTTCGCCACGACGCACCTCTTCTACGGCTTCATGGATTTGAACAGCCTGCAAAATCTCCACGACTACCGATTCACCTACTCCTTCAAGCCGAAGCCAAACATCAGCATCGCCCTCGACTACCACCTCCACCGCCTCGCCCGCACGAGCGACAGTTGGTATAACGTCGCCGGAGTCGCCCGCGTCGGCGGCGCCGCCAACGCCGGCACCGGCTACGCCATCAGCCCCAACTTCAGCAAAGCCCTCGGTCAGGAACTCGACCTCGTCGCCGGCTGGCACTTCCTCCCCTCGACCCAGCTCGAAGTCGGCGCGAGCCGCTACTTCCGCGGCGACTACATCAAGCAGTCCCTCTCCATCCCCGGCTCCAAAAATGCCAACTACGTTTACGTCCAACTCACCCTGAGCCTCTGAGGGTAGGGCGCGTTATCCCTAACGCGCCATCTTCGCTCCGCTCCTCCTCGCTCCCACGGCGCAGGCCACCCCGGCTGCGCCCTTTTTACGTCCCCACCCCACGCCCTCCTTCCTTTTTTAGCCCCGCACGCGTCCGCACCCCACATCAAAAAAATTCATCCCCGTCGCCAAAAATATTCATCTCCCTTCCTCCCCATCAGGCCCCGCTTGGCGTGAACGCTGCTAATGCTTCGACCAGTATTCATGAATCTCTCTCAGTTTAAAAAATCCGGTCACTGGCCCACGCTCGCGACCGCGTTTCTCTATTTCGACGTCAGCTTCATGGTCTGGACCATGCTCGGCGCGCTCGGCGCCCTGATCGCCCCCGCCCTCGGCCTCAGCGACCAGCAAAAATTCCTGATGGTCTCCACGCCCATCCTCGCCGGCGCCGTGCTCCGCATCGTGCTCAGCCTGCTCGTGGACCGTATCGGCGCCAAAAACACCGGCATCATCGCCCAGCTCATCGTCATGGCCGGCCTCGCCGTCGCGTGGCGCACAGGAATCACCACGCTCAACCAAGCCCTCGCCCTCGGCCTCGTGCTCGGCCTCGCCGGCGCCAGCTTCGCCGTCGCCCTCCCCCAATCCGGCCGCTGGTATCCGCCCCAGATGCAGGGCGTCGTCCTCGGCCTCGCCGGCGCCGGCAACATCGGCGTTGTCATCGACCACCTCCTCGCCCCGCGCATCGCCGCCGCCTGGGGTTGGCAGGCCGTGTTCGGCGCCGCCCTCATCCCCCTGCTCCTCGCCTTCGTCCTCTACGTCATCTTCTCCAAAGAACCGCCCGCGCCCGCCGGCTTCCGCAAAAAGAAATTTTCCGACTACACCAAACTCCTCGCCGAAAACGACGCCCACTGGTTCTGCTTTTTTTACACCATCAGCTTCGGCGGCTTCGTCGGCCTCGCCACCGCCTTCGCCATTTATTTCAAAGACCAGTTCCACCTCAGCCCCGTGCCTGCTGGCGAGATGGCCGCCTTCTGCACGCTCGTCGGCGCCCTCGGCCGGCCCATGGGCGGGGCCTTTGCCGACAAACTCGGCGGCATCCGCTCGCTCGGTATTTTTTATTCCATCGCCACCGCCGCTCTGGTCGTTGCCGCCTTCGCCACCAACCTCTGGCTCTGCGGCGCCGCCTTCTTCATCGCCTCCGGCGCCTTCGGCATGTGCAACGGCTCCGTCTTCCAACTCCTCCCCCAACGCTTCGCCCGCGACATCTCCGTCATGACCGGCCTCGTCGGCTGCGGTGGCGGCGTCGGCGGCTTCATCCTCGGCATGATGTTCGGCATCTCCAAGGAACACACCGGCAACTACACCATCGGCATCCTCCTCTTCGCCGGCCTCTGCCTGCTCGCCCTCGCCGGCCTCGGCACTGTCAAACGCCGCTGGCGCACCACCTGGGGCGCCACCGCCGACGCCCGCATCTAGCCGCACTCGCGCTCCGCGTTCCCTCCCGGTTACCCTCCCCGTCGATGAAGCTCCAACGCTCCGCACACGGCGTCCCCGGCGACCCCGCCCGGCCCACCGACGACGCCTGGCGCGTCGAGGAACGCGGCGAAAGCGCCCTCGCCCTCCTCGCCGATGGCCTCGGTTCCAGCCGGGAAGGCGGTCCCGCCGCCCGCCGCGCCGTCGAGATGCTCGCCGACTACTACCTCTCCCGCCCCCAAGCTTGGAGCCCGCGCCGCGCCTTGCGTGAGTTCACCCACCAGATCAACCGCCTCTTCTTCCTGGAATCGCAGCAACGCCACGGCACCCCCGAGCTCCTCTGCACGCTCAGCGTCATCGCCCTCGAGGGCGACCAGCTCTACGGCCTCAACGTCGGCGATTCCCCCGTTTACCTCTGGCGCCGCGGCCAGCTCACCCGTCTCTCCGCCCCTCACTCCCTCGCCGCCGACGGACTCGACCACGTCCTCACCCGCGCCGTCGGCCTCGCCGCCACCGTCGAACCCCACTGCTTCGAGATCACCGTCGAGGCCGGCGATGTTCTCCTCCTCTGCTCCGACGGCGTCAGCACCGTCCTCTCCGACGCCGAACTCACCGCCCTCCTCGGCCGCGGCACCTCCGCGCGCAGCCTCCTCAGCACCGTCCGCGCCGTCACCGCCGAACGCCCCGAACTCTGCGACGACGCCACCGCCATCGTCATCGACGTCGTCGAACCCGGCTGGCGCCACACCACCGCCCGCCGCCCCCTCGTCGTCGCCCCCACCCTCCACACCGCCGACATCTTCGAGGGCTTCACCCTCACTCGCCCGCTCCAACCCGACGCCCGCGTCTGGCTCGCCACCGCTCCCGACTCCGCCCCCTGCGTCCTAAAGTTCCCCCCCGCCGAAGCCCACGACGACGAACCCCGCCGCGACGCCTTCGTCCGCGAAATGTGGAACGCCACGCGCATTCAATCCCCCGATTTCGTCCGCGCCTACATGCCCGCCGGCGACGGCCCGCTCCACTGCTACGCCATGGACTACGTCGCCGCGCCCACCCTTCGCGCCGCCCTCGCCACCGCCGCCCTCACCGTCGAGGAAACGCTCCTCCTTGCCCGCACCCTCCTCCGCGCCGGCCAGTTTCTCCTCACCCACGAACTCGCCCACGGCGACCTCAAGCCCGACAACCTCCTCCTCCTCCGCACCGCCTCCGCGCCCGCCTCCGCCGAGCCTATCGCCGACTCCGTCGCCCCCGGCACCCGATTCCTCCTCCTCGACCTCGGCAGCTCCGCGGAAATATTCTCCGTCACCTCGCGCGCCGGCACCCCCAGCTACCTCGCCCCCGAACGCTTCCACAGCGCGCCCCTCTCCGAGCGCACCGAGATCTACGCCATCGGCGTCATCCTCTACGAAGCCCTCACCCGCACCTACCCCTACGGCGAAATCGAACGCTTCCAGACGCCCACTTTCGAGACCACCCCCCGCCGCCCCACCCGCCTCAACCCCGCCGTCCCCCCCTGGCTCGAATCTGTCATCCTCCGCGCCATCGACCCCGATCCCCGCCGCCGCTACCAACATTTTTCCGAACTCGTTTTCGACCTCGACCGCCCCGCCACCCTCGTCGCCTACCACGGCAAAGATGCGCCCCTCCTCGAGCGCAACCCCCTCCTCTTCTTCAAGGTCGTCTGCCTCATCCTGGCCCTCCTCAACCTCGTCCAGCTCCTGCTCCGCCACCGCCCCTGAACCTCAGCGCGCGCCCACGGCAGGGACGCCCCACCGAGGCGTCCGCCACCGCCCCGCCCGTGATGAACCGTATTCATGATAACGCTTAAAATAATTCAGTCCGTTAATTCTGCCTGAACCACCGCATGGCACCGCGGCTGCTAAACTGCCCGCGTGCCCGCCACCGAGACCGATCCCGCCAGCTTTTCCCAAGAACAAAAAGAATACCTCGCCGGTTTCATGGCCGGCACCCTCGCGTCCGCCCAATTCCCCTACGTCGGCCAAAACGCCGCCAGCCTCCTCACCGCGTCACCCGGTTCCTCCGCGTCTGCCAATCTCGCCGCGCCATCCGAGGAAACCGTCCACGGCACCCCGCTCGCCGATCTCAACCAACAGGAGAAATGGAAACACTCCGAACACCCGCTCGACAGCTGGGAACGCCTCATCGCCCACGCCAACTCCGACAAGGCACCCAACCCCGAGGATAATTTCCGCTTCCGCTGGTTCGGCCTCTTCTACGTCGCCCCCACTCAGGACAGCTTCATGCTCCGCGTCCGCCTCCCCGGCGGCGAACTCACCAGTCACCAGCTCCACGGCCTTGCCGATCTCGCCCGCGAACACGGCGGCGGTTGCGCCCACGTCACCACCCGCGCCGGCCTTCAGATTCGCGAGTTCAAACCCCGCTCCATCGTCGAGGTCCTCACGCGCCTCCAAGACCTCGGCCTCACCGCCCGCGGCGCCGGCGCCGACAACATCCGTAACGTCACCGGCTCCCCCGACGCCGGTCTCGCCGCCGACGAACTCCTCGACGTCCGCCCCTTCGCGAAAGCAATGCACCATTACATCCTGAACCACCGCGACCTCTACGACCTCCCCCGCAAGTTCAACATCGCCTTCGACTCCGGCTCTTCCCTCTCCACCGCCGCCGACACCAACGACATCGGCTTCTTCGCCACGAGAGTCACCGAGAAATCCCTCTCCGCCGCTTCCGCTCAGGATGTGGAGCGCGTTGTCCCCAACGCGCTTTCCGTCTCCCCGCTTGCGCAACCCGCAACCCGAAACCCAAAACCCGAAACCGGTAATTCCGCTGCCCCGACGCCCGGCCTCTACTTTCGGGTCAAGCTCGGCGGAATTACGGGCCACAAAGACTTCGCCCAAGACACCGGCCTCCTCATCCACCCCGGCGAAGCCGTCGCCGTCGCCGTCGCGATGCTCCGTATCTTCATCGCCCACGGCGACCGCACCGACCGCAAAAAAGCCCGCCTCAAATATCTCCTCGGCCGCTGGGGCGTCGAAAAATTCCTAGAAGAAACCCAAAAGCGCCTCGCCTTCCCCCTCGTCCGCCTACCGGCCACCGCCTGCGAGCCGCGCCGCCCGTGCGAAAAACACGCGTGGGTCGGCGTCCGCCGCCAACGCGAGTCCGGCAAAAATTGGATCGGCGTCAGCATCCCCGTCGGCCGCATGTCCGCGAAGCAAATGCACGCCCTCGCCGACCTCGCCACCCACTACGGCCGCGGCGAACTCCGTCTCACCGCCTGGCAAAATCTCCTCATCCCACATGTCCCCGACGCCTTCGTCGCCACCGTCGTCCGCGGCGTCCAGCGGCTCGGCTTCACTACCGCACCCTCCCCCGCCACCGACGGCATCATCGCCTGCACCGGCAACCAGGGCTGCAAATACTCCGGTGCCGACACCAAGGGCTCCGCCACTGCGCTCATCACCCACCTCCGCGGCAAATTCCCCGAACTTGAGTCGCCCATAAATTTCCACTTCACCGGCTGCCCGAATAGTTGCGCGCAACACTACTGCGGCGACCTCGGCTTCATCGGCGTCAAACTCCCCGACGACACCGAAGGCTACCACGTCGTCATCGGCGGCGGCATGGACCACGAACAAGGCATCGCCCGCGAAATCTTCCGCGGCATCCGCGCCATCGAAATCAACGCCCTGGTCGAGCGCGTCCTCCGCACCTTCCTCGCCCGCCGCGAGCGCGGCGAGACCTTCGTCCAGTGGTCCCGCCGCCACGAGATGAAGCACCTCCAGGAATTTCTCAGCAGCTGATCGTCCGCGTCATGCAACCCGTCCCGCTCATCCCCGACACCGCGCCCTTCTCCCCCGAGCAGCGCGCCTGGCTCAACGGCTTCCTCGCCGGCGTCTTTTCCCGCGCCGCCGCCCCCTCCCCTGTGGGAGCGAGCTTGCTCGCGACTCCGGCTCTGCAACCGCTCACCATTCTCTTCGGCTCCCAATCCGGTAGCGCCGAATCTCTCGCCAAAAAAACCGCTAAGGAAGCCGGCAAACGCGGCTTCGCCCCCATGGTCCTCGATATGGCGCAAGCCACACCCGCGTCCCTCGCCGCCGAGAAAAACCTCCTGATAATCACCAGCACCTTCGGAGACGGCGAACCGCCCGACAACGCCAAGGCCCTTCACGCCGCCCTCGCCGAGCCCTCCGCTCCGGCACTCCCCCAACTCCGCTTTTCCGTCTGCTCACTGGGCGACACCAACTACACATTGTTTTGCCAATGTGGAAAAGACTTCGACGCCCGCTTCGAAAAACTCGGCGCCACCCGCATCACCCCGCGCGCCGACTGCGATCTCGACTACGAAAAATCCTACACCCAGTGGCTCGACGCCACCCTCGCCGCCCTAGCTCCGCCGTCTGCTCTGCCAATCGAAAATCGAAAACCTGAAATCGAAAATGAAACGGGTTTTTCGAAGAAAAACCCGTTTCCCGCTCCCGTCCTCACCGTCCGCACCCTCAACGCCCCCGGCTCCGCCAAAGAGGTCAACCACGTCGAATTCTCACTCGAAAACTCCGGCCTCATCTACGAAGCCGGCGACGCCCTCGGCGTCATCCCGCATAACTGCCCCGCCCTCGTCGCCGATGTCCTCACAACGCTCGGCTGCGACGGCGAAGAATCCGTTCCCGCCCCCGACGGTTCCTCCACCAACCTCCGTCACGCCCTCACCGCCCACTACGACCTCGGCAAACCCTCCGCCGATCTCCTCGCCCTCTGCCTCCCGAGTGTAGGAGCGAGCTCGCTCGCGACTTCCGCTGCAGCGCCTCACCACGTCATCGACGCGCTCCACCAATCGAAAATCGAGAATCAAAAATCGAAAATCATTTCCCTGGCTGCGCTCATTCCCGCGCTGAAAAGAATCCAGCCCCGCCTTTACTCGATCTCGTCCTCGCCGAAAGCCGCGCCCGGCCAAGTCCATCTCACCGTCGGCGCCGTCCGCTACGACCACGCCGGCCGCGCTCGCAAGGGTGTCTGCTCCACCTTCCTCTCCGAGCGCGCTCTCGCCCACGGCACCGTTGGCGTTTTCGTCCATACCAACAAAGCCTTCCGCCCGCCCGCCTCCGCCGACATGCCCATGATCATGGTTGGCCCCGGCACCGGCATCGCCCCGTTCCGCGCCTTCCTCACCGAGCGCGCCGCCACCGGCGCCAAAGGCAAAAACTGGCTCTTCTTCGGCGACCAACGCGCCGCCACCGATTTCCTCTACCGCGACGAACTCACCGCGCTCCAGTCCACCGGCCTCCTCACGCGCCTCGACCTCGCCTTCTCCCGCGACCAGTCGGAAAAAATCTACGTCCAACAACGCATGATCGAGGTCGCCCCCGAACTCTGGACATGGCTCGAGCAAGGCGCGCATTTCTACGTCTGCGGCGACGCCACCCGCATGGCCAAAGACGTGGACGCCGCCCTCCACCAAGTCATCGAGACTGCCGGCAAAAA
>JANXLP010000351.1 GCA_025355125.1 Opitutaceae bacterium
GTTCGCTCAAGAGCGCGCATCCCGAATTCCTCGGCCTCGTCGTCACCAACACCGCCCTCGGTGGCGCCGCCGGCGGCCTCTTCGCGATGCTGCTCACGCCGCTCCGCCTTAAGAAACCCGATCTCTCCATGGCGATCAACGGCGTGCTCGGCGGCCTCGTCGCCATCACCGGCGCCGCCGACATCATCCTCCCGCACCACGCGCTCATGGCCGGCGCCGTCGGTGGCGGCGTGGTCGTCCTCGGAGTGCTGCTCCTCGAGAAGCTGAAAATCGACGACCCCATCGGCGCGATTCCCGTCCACGCCTTCGGCGGACTCTGGGGCACGCTCGTTCCCGCGGTCTTCGCCAGCGCCAACTGGCAATGGCAGGCCCTCGGCGCCGCCACCTACGCGCTCACCGCGTTCGTTTTCTCCTACGCCGTTTATGGCCTTTTGAAAATCACCGTCGGCATCCGCGCGACCGCCGAGCAGGAGAGCACCGGCCTCGATATTTCGGAGCATGGCCAGGAAGCCTACCCCGCCGACGCGCCCACCCCGACCGCCGCCCAAGCCTGAGCCACCGCCACCATGACCACTCCCGCTAAAAAAGCCCTCATCGTCGGCGCCAGTGTCTTCGCGTTCGCCGCGCTCGCCACCTTCGGCCTCTACAAAGTCGCCGCCAAACCCAACGCCGCGCTCACCGCACGCGGCGGCGGCCCCGGGAAGTTTTACTCAGAGTCCGTGAGTGTCGCGCCCGGCACGGCGTTGTTCTTCACGTGGGGCGTCACGCCTAGCCCACGCGCAAAAGCCCTCGCCCGCGGCGAAGCCACCACCGAGGCCGAACGTTACGGCGACACCTACGCGCAAGCCCGCGCGCTCATGACGCAGCTTACTGAGGATCTTCGCGAAGTGGGTCTCACGTTGCGCGACGTCATTGCCGTGCGCGCCAATCTCGTCGCCGAGCCGGAGCTCGACATGGGCGGCTGGAACAAGGCCTACGCCGAATTCTTCGGCAACGCCACCAATCCGCACAAACCCGCGCGCACGACCATCGGCATCTCCCGCCTCTTCCATCCCGACTACCGCGCCGAGGTCGAGTTTATCGCCGCCATCCCGCCGAACCGCGGGCCCTTCGCCAACGGCTCACGTTTCGAACGCCTCTACGACCGTCTGCACCGCGCCACCACCAACGAGCACGTCCGCAGCTACGGCCGCCCCACGTGGGCGCTCAGCACCGGCAAAGCCATCGAGGGCGGCAGCGCGCTCTACTTTCAATCCGCGCTCTATCCCGATCCGCTCATGCCTGCGATGGCCACGATGCCGCTCAAGCTGCGCATGTATAAGGGCGACGTCGCCACGCAGGCCGAGGCGATCTTCAAGAAACAAGTCGCCGCGCTTAAAGAAGCCGGCCTCACGTCCGCCGACCCGTTCTTCAGCCGCAATATCCTCTACCCCGATCCGAAAAACGGCGGCCGCATGGACTTCGCCGGCTTCAACAAAGCCTATACTGCAGTCTATAATAATCCCGAAAACGTAAACCGCCTCGCCCGCACCGTCATGTCGGCGCCCGGTTACGCGACGCAGGGCCAGTTGCTCACCATCGAAACCTACGCCGTCTATCCCGGCGACGCGTCGAAACAATTCGTGTCCGCCGACGGCAAGCCCGTCGCGCTGAAAGCCTATCGCAGTGACCCGAAAGCCACGGTCGCCAGCGGCGTCGGCACGGCGCCCAACGCCCGCCTCACCTAGCTCAGCGGCATCGTCTCCGCCGAGCGCGGCGATTTGAAAGCCGAGTCCGCCGGCGCGATGAAGATCGCCGCCGAGCGCCTACAAGCCGCCGGCGCCACCTTCGAAAATGTCGCCCAAGTCCGCGCCTATGTCGCCGTCGGCACCGACCTCGGCGCCATCGCGGGCTGGGACGCCGCCTACGCCGCCGCCTTCCCCGGCGAACATCGCCCCGCATTGACCGTGCTGCCTGTGAAAGCCCTGCCCGCCGGCGCGAAGCTCGAAGTCGAGTTTCTCGCCGCGACGTTGGAGTGAATGAGCGAGGCGAACCGTGCGCCGAGAATTGCCTCACTCCATGATAATCAAAGAACGCAGCACGCTCCTTTAGGCTTACCGAAATAATTTCACGAACTGAAACACGACACTGACCCTTTAAGGCGTCCCGGCGGATTCTGCCACGAAGAGGACTTGAACTTCCGATTCGGATAAGGCGCGACTGTAAACGCGAACGTTATCGAATGTGGCGGACATTCTTGCTGACGATGCTCCTCCGCCATTCCACCAGTGTCGTCCAAGTGCAGCGGTAGCTACCGGAAACACATTAAATGTGGCACTCAATTCTCCGATTTTGGTCCCGTTGAAATAGGCTGCCATCTTTCCCGGAATGTAAGTAAGCACGAGGTGCTTCCACAGAGGATAGTCTGACGACGGATTGATAGTCTTCAGAATTTGAACCGCCGAGCCCGGCTGCCCACTGTCGATGTTGAACGTGATGACTTTTGTCACGCTATTCAGCGTGATTTGCGTTTCAGCTAAATCGAGCGCACCGAAACTGACGTAGTGTTCTTCGTTGATCGGCTGCCCGCCGAGAGCTTCGTCCTTCACCCAAAGGCTCACGGTGAATCCAGCGTTCAGAGCGCTGCTAAACTTGGGGAGCAGAAGGTGGCCACCCCCAGCATAGAAGAGAGAACTGTCGCCGTTAATGCGCAGTGCGTTGCCCGACAACCCGCCGGCCACAAATTGAAAACTCCCGCTCGGCGTCGCGTTGTTTCCATTTCCACTCCGATCATTCGCGTTTCCATCGAACGTATAATACGCCGCGAGGCCATCATTTAGATTTACTGCTGGGGCTGGCGGGTTCGGCACGTCGTAGAGTTCGACC
This sequence comes from Opitutaceae bacterium, assembly GCA_025355125.1. Classification (GTDB taxonomy): domain Bacteria; phylum Verrucomicrobiota; class Verrucomicrobiia; order Opitutales; family Opitutaceae; genus Tous-C4FEB. The sequence continues at coordinate 2,866 of JANXLP010000351.1, forward strand.
AGCGCGACGCCAGTGGTTTTTCCGACACCGCTAACTTGTGCGGTATAGGAACCGGGCGGGAGAGTGACCAAGAGAGCTGCATCCTTCGCGGTGTTGGCCAAAGGGAAGGCGCCAACGGAGACCGCAGCGGTTGAAATGTTCGCGTCGCCACCCCAGTCATCGTTCGAGTTCAGGAGGGTCGCACCAGAGAAGAGTTCCAGTTTTGGATCGGCGAGCACACCCGGCACCGAAAACGCGGTTAACGTGGGGCCAACGGCGCGGATCAACAGATTTTTTGCAGTGCTTCCGCCGACCACGAACCCAGCAATAAGGATATTCGCATCGGTGCCCACGACTGCGCGAGCGGACGCATTTATGAGCCGTGGGGTTGTAGGTGTGAATGTTCCGACGGGCGTGGCGTCGTAGACTTCAGCGAGCGCAATTCCAACAGATGAGCTACCGCCCGAAATCTGTGCAGTGTAGCTGCCCGAAGGCATACTCGCGGTGTAAATTGCTGCGTCTTTGCTTGCGTTGCTAGCAAATGCAAACGCACCAAGTTGGGCAGAAATAGAAGCAACTTGCGCGTCTCCCGCCCAATCGTCGTTTTGGGAAATGACCGAACTACCGGCGTAGATCGTCAAGTTTGGGTCCAATAAAATACCTGGAACACCAAATTGGGTCAGGGACGGACCAGAGCTTCGCAAGAGAAGGGACTTTCCCCCCGTGGTGCCGGAACCACCGATGGTGAATCCAGTGATAAGCGTTTGTTCCGCAGCACCCGCGTTTGTGCGAATGGATAAATTTGAGATGCGGCCCAAATCGGTTGAACCAGAAATCGTCACCAAAGCGTTGGAACTATTTGTTGCCCCAACGGAGTTGGTCGCGACGCAGGCATAGGTGCCGAGAGTTGTCGCACTCGCAGAAGGAAGGACCATATTTCGTGTGGTTGCGCCGACGATGTTTACGCCATCTTTGCGCCATTGCAGCGTCGGTGTCGGCACGCCCGTTGCGTCGGCCGTAAGCAACACGGTGCTTCCCCGAACGACTGCAACTGATAGTGGCTGGATTGCAAAGACGGGGCGCAGCGGCGCGAGTGACACAGTCAATACAGCCGCAGAGCTGGTCGTGCCGCCCGCCGCGTTTGTCAGATTGACGAGGTAGGAGCCAGAATCTGAAGTTTGAACGCTGGGAAAGGTGAGAGTTGAGTTGGTCGCGTTTGGGATCGTAGTTCCGTCCTTTGACCATTGATAAGTCGGATTGCCAAATGCTACGACCGAGAGCGTCACGCTCTGGCCCACCGTTGCGCTTTGTGTCTTGGGTTGAGTTGAGATGACCGGTGGAAGTGCAGTCGGATCGGTAAGGTCAGGGACTCCATCACCATTTGTGTCGTTGTTATCGGTAATAACGATTCGGTTATCGGTGAAATCGGCCCACGGTGTATTGCTGTTACCGTCTACAAAATTAAAATCACCGCGATACAGGCGTCCCGATCGTGTTAGCGTCCCAGCCTTTACTTGGAAAACCTGACCTACTGTATCCGTCAGATTGAACGTAAGCGTTCAACTTGGACATGACGACGGGAGGTTCAAAAACTTGTAGAGTGAGGGGATGAAAGAATCCAAGGCCGGGGAATCAGAGAGGAAG
>JANXLP010000429.1 GCA_025355125.1 Opitutaceae bacterium
CTTCTACGCGCCCCTCGCCGCCAAGCTCTCCACCGGCGAAATCTGGGCCGCCATTCAGGCCAACGAACTCAAGCTCCCCAACACCATCTCCATCGATTCCCGCGGCCGCGTCTTCCTCACGCCGCACCAAGTCAGCTACACCCTCACGTCCAAACTCACCCGCCTCAACTTCGAGCACATCGTCTCCGGCAACGCCGGCCGCTCCTTTATCGACAAGGTTCAGGTCCGCCACGAGGCCTCGCCCCTCACCATCGCCCCGCACTGCGGCGTCCTCACCAGCTGCTCCATGTATCTGAAAGAGCACTATGTCGTCCTCAACCAGGGCGAGGGCAACTTCGGCCTCCACACCAGCGCCATCCTGCTCGATCCGATCAAGACCTTCGGCACGAACATCATGTTGGAAATCTACAACCCCGGCGACCAGCCCGTCGTAAATCCCATGGTCTCCGTGGACATCTTCCGCGCCCCCGCCTTCACCGACCCCGAGTTCAAGACCCTCGCAAAGAAACGCCAGCGCCTCCTCGGCGCCGCCACCGGTCTCTTCAAATGCCTCGACGCCAACCCGCCCGTCGAGACCCCCGAGGCCCACCCCAAGACCAAGATCACCGTCCGCGGCCAGAGCGGCTCCATGGAGAACCGCAGCGTCGCCGTCCGCGCCAACGACGAACTCAAAAAAATCCTCGAAGGCGAAGCCTGTCCCGTCGGCAGCCGAACCATGATCCAGGCCCTCGACGCCGCGCCCCCCGACGCCGATACGCTCATCGTAGATTACTTCCCCGACCTCCTTGAACACATCGAACTCCTCACTCGCCTCGGCGACGTGAAACTCAAGCGCATCATCTTCCGCAAAGCCTCGCGCACCCACGGCTATTTCCTCTCCAGCAACGCCCACGCCCGCCTCGACACCTTCGATGCCATCGGCGTCCGCGTTTACTGGTATGACGAGTCCACCCATGAACTCTACGCCCACGTTTATAAAAAGAATCACGGCTTTTTCGTCCGCGAGGAACTCACCCGTAAATTCCAAGAAACCACCATCATCGCCTTCTACGGCTCCGCCTTCAGCCTTGAGACCGCCGACACCGCGCGCATCACCGGCCTCGTCGACCAACTCACCGGCTTCATCGGCCCCAACGTCGGCGTGCTCACCGGCGGCGGCGGCGGCGTCATGCGTCTCGCGACCGACCTCGCCCGCAGCAAAGGCGCCCTCACCGGCGCCTGCTTCCTCGAACTTGAAGCGCAACCCCCCGAACTCGGCGTGGATTTCTTCAACACCTTCCAAGAGAGCTCGCGCCACTTCCGCCAAAAATGGTTCGAGGCCGCCGATTTCTGCATCTTCAACGTCGGCGGCGTCGGCACCCTCGAGGAAATCGGCATCGAGATGTGTAACCTGAAACTCGGCATCCGCCCCCGCGTGCCCTACGTGTTCTTCAATTCGAAATTCTGGGACGACCTCCGCTCTCAACTCCAGACGATGATCGCCACCAAACGCGCCCCCGCCTGGATCGCCGACTACATCCTCTTCACCGACGACCCCGCCGAAGTCGTGGCTTTCTACAGGAAGAAGCTACAGGTGCTCTAAGCATCAATCACTCGCACCGGTTCGCGCCGTCTCCATTTCCCGTGGCTTCTTCTTCGTCTCTTCCTCGCTCCATCCTCGTCGTCGGCTCCGGTGGTCGTGAACACGCGCTCGTCCGCGCCCTGCTCGCCTCGCCCGCCGCGCCCCGCATCATCTGCGCGCCCGGCAACGCCGGCATCGCCGTCGAAGTCCCGTGCGTGCCCGTCGCCGCCGACGACATCCGCGCCCTCCTCGCCCTCGTGCAACGCGAAAAAATCGAGTTCGTCGTCGTTGGTCCCGAAGTCCCCCTTTCGCTCGGCCTCGCCGATCGCCTGCGCGAACTCAGCATCCCTGTTTACGGCCCCGGCGCGGACGGCGCGCGCCTCGAAGCTTCGAAGATTTTCACTAAAGAAATCCTCCTCAAATATAACATCCCCACCGCCCCCGCCGCCTTCTTCGAGGAAGCCGCCCCCGCCATCGCCTACCTCCGCACCCGCCCCGCCCCCATCGTCGTCAAAGCCGACGGTCTCGCCGCCGGCAAGGGCGTGATCGTCGCCCCCACCCATGCCGAAGCCGAGTCCGCCGTCCACCAACTCCTCGCGCTTCCCGATCAATCGAAAATCGAAAATCGAAAATCGAAAATCCTACTCGAGGACTGTTTGTTCGGTGAAGAAACTAGCATCCTCGTCGTCGTCTCCGGCCGCGATTACGTCATCCTTCCCACCTCGCAGGATCACAAACGTATCGGCGACGGCGACACCGGCCCCAACACCGGCGGCATGGGCACCTACTCGCCCGCCGAGGTCGTCACGCCCGAGTTGCTCGCGCGCATCGAAAACGAAATCGTCCGCCCCTCCGTCAACGCCATCGCCGACGAGGGCATCGCGTTTTGTGGCACGCTTTTTGTCGGCATCATGCTCACGCCCACCGGCCCAAGCGTCATCGAATACAACACGCGCTTCGGCGACCCGGAAACCCAGGTCGTCCTCCCGCGCCTCGCCACCGATCTGCTCGCCCTCCTCTGGGCCGCAGCCCTCGGTAAACTTCCCTCCGTCGGCCCGCTCGCCGTGAAACCCGACTACGCCGTCTGTGTCGTCATCGCCGCCCGTGGCTACCCCGACGCCTACGCCAAAGGCGACGTCATCACTCTGCCCTCACCCACCGCGCTCCCTCCAGCCACGACGATCTACCACGCCGGCACCACGACCAACGCCACCGGTCAACTCGTCACCAACGGCGGCCGCGTCCTCGGCGTCACCGCCCTCGGCGATACGCTGGAGGAGGCGCGGGCGCGGGCCTACGAGGCGTGCGCGGCCATCAGCTTCAAGGACGCCCACTACCGCAAGGACATCGGCCTCAAAGGGCTTGTGGCTCCGCAGGCAGCCTCGCCGGAATGAGGGGGCATTCGTCGGAACGGTAGGGCGACCCGACGAGTTGCCCTCACCGACTATCGTCGTCATGATGATGGACGGCCTGTTGGCGGTGGAGGCGGAAACTACGGTTTTTTTCTGATTCGTGACAGGATTGGCTGCGGTAGGTACTTCTAGAGGGAGAGAACCTCTTTCGCCCTTATCTAGGGAGAATGCGAATGGCTACCGCAACCATTCATCCGTGTCTCGCGGATCTGGAAGCCTTCACCCTCGGCACGCTCGCCGACGCCTTGATGGCGGGCGTCGAAGCCCACGTCGCGGACTGCCCGACTTGCCAAGAGAGTGCG
>JANXLP010000430.1 GCA_025355125.1 Opitutaceae bacterium
CCTCGCGGCGCTCGCGGCGGGAAAACCGCTGGCGCAGGCGATCACCGCCGGCGGCCGGTCGGTGAAGCCGGCGCAGATCCAGACGTGGTTTGCGACGTGGATGGAGCTCGGCTGGTTTTGTCTGAGGTTGCCCCGGTTTGACGGACCCGAGTTGGGTCCAAAGAAAGGACTCAACCATGACAAAGAAGAAGGAAGCCGGGGCAACGCCCCAGTGTTCAGGCTTTGTCCGAAATCGTAGCTGCGAGCGTCAGCGAGTGGACGAAACACCACTCGCTCACGCTCGCGGCTACCAAGCTATCATAGTCCAAATTTTAAGAGACTTGGTATTAGTCGAACTTCGGCCAGACGGTGCCGGGCGCGGGGAGCCACATCGTGTCGGCGGGAATGTAGGGTTTCCGATTTCGATATTTCTCCATGAGCTTGATCTTGGTGAGCAGGAGCTCGGGGAGATCTTCGCCGTAGAAGAACGTGTTGTTGCCGGCGGCGGAGGTCGCGATCACCTCGGTCTTCGTGGTGGTGAGCAGCGCGTGGAGGTTGCGGGTGTTGACGAGCTCGAGGTCGATGGTGGCTTGCAGCGATTTCTCGTGGCGCTTGCGGTCGGCGGCTTTCTTGGCGTCGAGGTAACCATAGACATCGGCGCACCAGGCGCAGACGGCGCGAAGCGAGCCGCACCAGTAACGATAGGCGCGGGCGCGGTCGTGAAGGTCGGTGAAGACGGCGAGCGCGGCGGGTTCGCCGGCGGTGGCGGCGATGAGCGCGGCGAGTTTCGCGATGAGCTTATCGAGGCGCGGGAAGACGTTGCGGTCAAAGTAGCCCGCGCTGTTGGTGCCGTATTCTTTGCTGATGAGATCGAAGAGCACGTCCTTGCCGAGGTCGAAGAGGCTCGGGTTGTTGAACTGAAAGCAGCCGTGTTTCTCATAGTAGGCGCGGTCCTTGGCGGGAATCGCGGCGATGTCGGGGACGATCGGGCGATCCCACGTGCGCTGCCAGCAGAAGCCAAACGCGGTGAAGAGCGGCACGGCGGGTTGCCAGGTGACGGCCTCTTCAAACGCATCCCACGCGGCGAGCAACGCGGGCGCACGGGTCGGACCGACGAAGCGCTCGGCGCAACCGAGCAGGATGTCGCCGATGGGCGTTTTGGGGAAAAACTGCGCGGCGCGGATTGCCTCGGGGTTGGGCCAGTAGGGCGTGCACGCGGTGTTGCCGATGCCGCCGATGGCGCTGATGCGGGTGACGCCGGTGGCGCGCACGGCGAGAAGTTTCTGGTGCAGCGAGCGCGGGAACGGCACGCCGAGCATCGGCTCCTGGTTCATCACGGAGCTGGCGGAATAGTAGAGCACGGGCTCGACGCCCTGCGCGCGGGTCTGCTTCAACGCCACGGCTTCGTCAGGCGACATCGTGGTGTGGAAGATCGAGCCGCCGGCGCCGGACTGCTCTGGGTAACGCGGGTGACTGTAAGGCGCGTGATAGCCCTTGATCATGAGCGAGGGCGCTTCCCAGCCCACGTGTCCGCCGAGCGCGGCCTTGATGTGGTCGTGCTCTACCTTGAAGGACTCGATGCGGAGGAGGACGTCGAACTCCGGATTCACCTCGGCGGCGGCGGTCTGGAGGTTTTTGAGGAAGCGCGCGATGCTGGCGCCCGAGGCGGCGGCGACCTTGTCGTGGTTGCGCCACTCGCGGATCATGTAGGGCCCGCCGTTGCGGCCGACGTAGAGGGAGGCGCTGTGTTCGAAGCCGGCGCCGCTGTCGTTCGTGAGGAGCGACATGTAGCTGAGGTCGGGCACGGCGCGCATGAGCTGGCCGATGGCGGCGCGGAAATGTTCGACCGTGATCGGGTGATCCTGCGCGAGCGTGTAGCGTGGCAGGCGCGAGCGGAAGGGATGGTCGATGCGCGCGCCGCGGAGCGTGGGATATTTTTGGAAAAACCGCTCGGGCAGCGAGCGCGGTTCAAACATGCACACGCCGGGACGCAGGCCGTAGCGACGGCCGATCTCGGCCAGTTTCTTCAACTGATTCATGTTGGCCTCGAGATACATCGCAGGCCAGAGACCGCGCGTAAGCGGAGTTTCGAGGAAGTGATTAAAACCGGGCGCGTAGGTGTAGAACTGCGGGTAGTATTCGTCGGCGACGAGGTCTTCGTAGGGCATGTGCGCCTGCAGACCGTTGACCTCGCAATGTGTGAAGCCGCTCTCGGCGAGCGTGG
>JANXLP010000400.1 GCA_025355125.1 Opitutaceae bacterium
ATCGCCGTCGATCACCTGGCCGACGCGACTATCCTCGCCGCCGCCGGCCTCTCCCGCCTCGGCATCAGCGAGTGGCCCGGCACGGAGTTTGTCCCCTTCGACTGCACGCACATGGTTCCCGCGGTCGCCCAAGCGGCCATCGCGATCCAGTGCCGCGCCGCCGATGTCGCCAAATACGCCGCGCTCTTTGACGCGACCACGTCGCGCGCGGTGACCTTGGAGCGTGCGTTTCAGCACGCGCTCGGTGGCGGTTGTCACACTGCGTTTGCGGCCCACGCGACGAGCGATACGCTCTATCTCTTTCACGAAAACGTCGGCGTGCGCAGCCTCCCGCTGACACCCGATGATTTCAACGCGCCCGCGGCCACCGCCGCCCAGGTGCTCAAACAATTAGGACTTTTATGAGCAGCACTTTACCACTCCAAGGCCGTCGCATCGCGGTCACCCGCGCGCGTGAGCAGACGCCGGAACTTTCGAAGAAACTCACCGCGCTCGGCGCCGAGGTCATCGAGTTGCCGCTGATTACTATCACCAAAGAAGTCTCCAACGACGCGCTGGCTGACGTGTTCCTCGAGTTCGGCAGCTACGATTGGCTCGTCTTCACGAGTGCCAACGGCGTCCGCTATTTCTTCGAGGAGATTCGCCGCATTTTTGACGACATCCGTTCGCTCGGTCTCATTCGGTTCGCCTGCATTGGCGAAGCCACCGCCGAGGCTATACGCGCTCATCACATCAAGATCGAGTGCCAGCCTAAAATCGCCACAGCCGACGCGCTCGCCGCCGAACTCGAGGCGACCGGCAGTCTCGATCACGCCAAAATGCTCGTCGTGACCGGCAGCCTGAACCGCGACGATCTCGTCGAAAAACTCACCGCCGCACGCGCCATCGTCGATACGCTCCAGGTTTATAAAACGGAGCAGACCGATCTGAGCGCCGATCCTGTGGCCGCCGACTTCCGCGCTCGCGGTGCCGATGCGGTTCTCTTCGCCAGCTCCTCTGCGGTGCAGTCGTTCGTCGATCAGGCCGCCTCGCTCAAGCTCGGCAAAAACGCCGTCCAGCCTCTCGCCGGCAGCATCGGCCCGCAGACGAGCGACACAATGAAGAAGCTCGGCGTGCCCATCGGCTTCACCGCCAAGACTCCGAGCCTCGACAGCCTCGTCGAAGTGCTGGTTAAAAAACTTGCCCCATGAAAGTCCCGTTTCTCGATCTCAGCCTCCAACATCGGGCCCTCCGCGAGCCCGCGCTTGCCGCGCTCACCGCGACCTACGACGCCACGCGTTTCTGTCTCGGTAAGGACGTCGAGGATTTCGAGAGGAACTTCGCTGCCACGCTCGGTTACCCGCGCGCATTGGGGATGAATAGCGGCACCGCGCCGCTCCACGTCGCGTGCATGATCGCCGGCTTCGGCCCCGGCGATGAGGTTATCACCGCACCGTTCACCTTCATCTCCTCGGCCTGGGGCATCAACTACGTCGGCGCGACTCCTGTCTTCGCCGATATTGAGCCCGGCACCTACAACCTCGACCCCGTCAAACTTGAGGCCGCGATCACGCCGCGCACCAAGGGCATCATCGTCGTCCATATCTTCGGCCAGCCCGCGCGAATGGACGAGATCATCGCGATTGCGCGCAAGCATGGCCTATACGTGATCGAAGATTGCGCGCAGGCCGTCGGCGCCAGCTACAAGGGCAAGCCCGTCGGCCTTTTTGGCGATGCTGGCACGTTCAGTTTTTATCCGACCAAGAACCTCGGTGCGTGCGGCGAGAGTGGGGCCTTCGTCGCCAAGGACGAATCCGTCCACACCAAGGCCCGCCACATCCGCGTGCATGGCTCTGATCGTCGTTACTACCACGACATCATCGGCGGCAATTTCCGCATGGATGGATTTCAGGGCGCATTGCTCAACGTGAAACTCCCGCACCTCGCTGCGTGGACGACCCGACGCCAAGCCATCGCCGCCCGCTACCTTGCCGGCATCACGCTCTCCGATACGCATCTACCCGAGCAGCCGGGTTACGGCAAATCGGTCTTCCACCAATTCACGATCCGCCACCCGCGCCGCGATGCGTTGCGCGAACATCTCGCGAAATACGAGATCGGCACCGATCTCATTTACCCCGTGCCGCTGCATCTCCAGAAATGCTACGCTGACCTCGGCTGTGGCGTGGGCTCGTTCCCCGTCTCCGAGTTGACCGCGAGCACTTGCGTGAGTCTGCCGATTTTCCCCGAACTCACCGACGCGCAGGTTGATCATGTGATCGCTTCTATCAACTCATTCTAAACGTATGATCAACGGCATCCGTTTCAAGGTTTGCGGCCTTACCTCCCTCGTCGATGCCGACGCAGCCGATGCGGCTGGAGCCGACTATCTCGGATTCATCCTCTATCCCAAGTCGCCGCGCTGCGTAAGCCTCGCACAATATGAGGCCATGGCTCCGCGTCTCCCGCCGCGTAAGAAAGTCGCAGTGGTCGTCGAGCCCTCGCTGGAGGAACTCACCGCCGTCAAAGCGGCCGGCTTCGATTACGTGCAGCTCCATTTCCCGAATGACACGCCCTTTTTTGTGGCGGCGCTTTGGCTCGATGTGATCCCTCCCGAGATGCTTTGGCTCGCGCCGCGCGTGCCTACGGGCAAGGACTTGGATTTGGCCTTCGTTCCGCTGGCCGACACCATCCTCCTCGACACCTATCATCCCAACGCGGTCGGCGGCACGGGCGAGACGGGCGACTGGAAGTCGTTCTCGTGGCACCGCACAAAATTCAAAAAAGTGAACTGGGTTTTGGCGGGCGGACTTAAGCCGGAAAACATCGTCGCAGCCGTGACCGCTACCGGTGCGCGTTACGTCGATGTGAACAGCGGCGTTGAAACCGCGCCCGGCGTGAAAGACCACGCCACGCTCAAGGCTTTCGCCGATGCGCTGCGCCAAGCGCCGCCGCCCACCGCCGACTAGCCTTCTGGCCGATGTGCCGCACCGATCCGCTATGGGCTCGGGATGGCTCCGCTGCCGCTCAAATGCATTGGATCGCAGCCAGCCTGATCTCGGCCCTCTTTCTCGGCTGCTATGATCTCTGCACGAAGCACGCGGTGCGCGACAACGCCGTGCTGCCCGTCCTCTTCTTCGCAAATCTGTGCAGCACGGTTGTCTGGTGTGTGCTGCTAGCGGTGCCCTCCCTCCTGCCCGGGATGTTGCCCGCCTCTCTGGAAGTCGCCCCCCTCACTTGGACGCAGCACCTCCAGCTACTGCTAAAATCCACCATCGTCGCCGCTTCCTGGGTGTGCAGCTACTTTGCCGTAAAACATCTCCCGGTCTCGTTGGCCGCACCGATCCGTGCGACGACGCCTATGTGGACCCTGTTCGGCGCCACGCTTCTGCTCGGCGAGAGGCCGACGTGGCTGGAGGGCCTCGGCATGGTGATCACGCTCGGCTCATTCTTCGGCCTCTCACTCGCGGGTGCTAGAGAAGGCATCCATTTTCACCGTAACAAATGGATCTGGTTTCTTCTCGGCGGCACGTTGCTCGGTGCGGTGAGCGGGCTCTACGATAAATTCCTGCTGGGCCGGCAGGGGTTCGCCGCCTCGACCGTGCAATGCTGGTTCTCGATCTACCTCGCGCTTTTATTTCTCCCTTTGGCCGTCGGCTGGAAACTGCGCTGGTGGCCGCGCCATGTCTTTCACTGGCGATGGAGCATCGTGCTTGTGTCACTCACGCTGCTGGTCGCGGACTTTGTATATTTCAACGCCTTGCGCGATCCGGCTGCGCTGATCTCACTCGTATCCAGCCTGCGCCGCGGCAGCACGCTTGTCGCATTTGCGGGCGGGCTACTGTTATTTGGCGAACTCAACGGCCGGCAGAAACTCCCTGCGGTGATCGGCGTTTTGATCGGAATTGTCCTGACAATTCTCGGATGAAGAGACGCAGACTCACGCAGCGGCCAACGCGCCTTCGTGCATGAGCAACTGCCGCTTCACGTCCTCGCCGAAGGCAAACCCGGTGAGTGAACCATCGGCCCCGATGACGCGATGGCACGGCACGATCAGGCAAATGGGATTCGTCGCGTTGGCCCGGCCGATGGCGCGCGCTCCGCTCTTCAACGCTTCGGCCAATGCTCCGTAGCTGCGCGTTTGGCCGAACGGTATTTTCTGCAATGTAGCCCAAACACGCTGCTGAAAAGCGGTGCCGAGCGGCGCAAGTGTGAGGACAAAATCGTTCCGTTTACCCGAGAAATAATCGCGCACCTGGGCGCGCGCCACGGCTACGCGCTTGGCATCGCGCATGAGCGACGGCGCTTTCGCTTTCAGTCGCGTGCGCAAGGCAGTCTCTCCGCCGAAGGCCGTGGCAATCACTGCGCCGGTTTCACTGACCGCGATGGAGAAATCACCGGCGGGAGTGGGGAAGGTATCGAAATAAACGTTCATGCGGGTATCGGTTGGTTGAGTTGCCAGAGGTGGGTCGTGGCCAGGCTTCTGTAGGGAGAAAAGACGGACATCAACCGGCGCGTGGCGTCGATATCCGGGCGCTCGTCGAGCTTGAAGAGAGCTTGAAGATTGCTTGTCACGCTGGTGTCGCCGTAGGGCACGCAATCCGCGAAGCCGAGCGAGCGCATCATGAGGTAGTTGACGGACCACGGCCCGAGTCCGCGGACGGCGAGGAGCGTGCGTTCGGCGCGCGTGGCGGATCGGGTGCGCAGTGCTTCGAGATCGAGTTTGCCGGTGGAGACCAAGCGTGCCGTCTGAATCACGTAGTCGGCCTTTTGCCGGGAAAATTGCAGCGGTAGTAGATCGGCGGGCACCAGCGAGGCGACGGCGGCGGGGGTGGGTGGGGCGTAGAGGCCGTTGGGCAAAAGGTTGCCCGTGCGCTCGACGAGCCTGCGCTTCAGCAGACATGCGAATGGAAAATTGATCTGCTGGCCGATGATGGACCAGAGCACGCCGTCGAAGACCGAGGGGGTCTGGCTGATGCGCAGCTCGGTGCGGTCGGCCACGAGGCGGGCGACGCCGAGTTTTTTGGCGAGGCGGGCGAAGGCCGCAGCGTCCTGATCAAGCCCGAGTAGCCCGATGACCAGTGCGTGAGCTTCGACCGTAGAACCGGCGGAGATTTCTGCGCGCACGATCGAAGGCGAGAGTTTGAGCGACAGCACGGCCGGCCCCGAGCTGAGCTGCACCGCGCCCGCGTAGTCGTCGCCACTGAGCCGCTCGTTGACGCTGTGAATATCGCGGCTCAACGCCCGGCGAAGATAGCCGAGCGGATAGCCTTCGGGCAGAGTGACCGTGAAGGTCTTTTCGGTGGCGAGCTCGCGATAGGCCGTAGGCGTGAGGCCGTTGCGCTGGCGAAACTGTTCGTGGAAGACCGAGAGCGATTCAAAGCCCACGTCTCCGGCAATCTCCGCGAGGCCTGCGCGCGTGGTGAGGAGGCGGTGCTTGGCGGCGTCTAGCCGTGCGCGCACGAGCAGATCGGCGGGTGTCGTGTGATAGTGTTGGCGAAACAGCTCGAAGACGCGCGTCTGGCCAAAGCCGGAGCGCCTCACAACGGCGCGCGCATCGACGAACGCTGCGGGCTTGGCGCGGACCTCGGCGACGAGTGTCTCGATGGATTCCAGCACGGGATCGGCACCGCGCGCGAAATCGTCGGGGTGGCATTTTTTACAGGCGCGCAGACCGCTCGCGCGCGCGGCTTCGCAGCTGGGGAAAAAGCGCACGTTCTCTTTGCGCGGCTTACGGGCCTTGCACGCAGGCAGACAGTAGATGCCGGTGGTGAGCACACCGGTAAAGAACCGGCCGTTGTAGGCGGCGTCGCCGGCAAGCACGCGGGCATACATGGTGGCGTCGGTCATTCGCATGGACGGAAGGTAGCACAGGTCCGCGATGCGTGTCGTCCGGATAATTTCGGGGCAATTTTTCGCACGCATGGGGAATGCCTTGAGCCACCGGGTTGCCCCGGCTAGCTCTGGATATACCCCATGCTAACCCCGCTCGATTGGTTTCGCCGCTTTCTTGCTGTGGTCGTGCTGACCGCTCCTGTTTTTTCCGCCGAGTCTGAAGGGGCGCCTGTAGCCACGACGACGGCCGGTAAAGTCCGCGGCTACGTCGATCAAAACATCCAAGCCTTCAAAGGCATTCCTTACGGTGCCGATACGGCGGCGCGTCGCTTCCAGCCGCCGCTGCCACCCGCGCCCTGGCCTGACGTGCGTGCTGCGGTGAAATTCGGTCCAATGGCGCCGCAGGGCAGCCGCGCCGCCGAGGGAGCGAGCGAAGATTGCCTGAAGCTCAACGTCTGGACGCCCGCGCTGCGCGACGGTCATAAGCGCCCGGTCCTCGTTTATTTTCACGGCGGTGCTTATAACAACGGCTCGGTCAACGAGGATCTCTACGACGGCGTGCGGCTGTGTCGGCGCGGCGATGTAGTGGTCGTCACCGTGAATCATCGGCTCAACGTCTTTGGCCATCTCTACCTCGCCGAGCTGGGCGGCGCCGAGTTCGCGGATTCGGGCAATGCCGGGATGCTCGACCTCGTGCTCGCGCTGAAATGGGTGCGCGACAATATCGCCGAATTCGGCGGCGATCCCGGCTGCGTGACGATTTTCGGCCAGTCGGGCGGCGGGGCGAAGTGCGCGACGTTGATGGCGATGCCGGCGGCGCGCGGCCTCTTTCATCGTGTGTGGACGATGAGCGGCCAACAGCTGACCGGGCGCACCCGCGAGCATGCCACGGACGATGCCCGCAAAGTTCTCAAAGCCCTCGATCTCACGCCCGCGCACATCGGCGAGATCAAGACCGTGCCGCTGGATAAGCTCATGGCGGCGATGCGTGGGATGAGTGCGTGGACGCCGGTCGTCGATGGCGGCGTGCTGCCCCGTGATCCGTTTGCACCCGATGCCTCTCCGCTCTCGCGTGACGTCCCGATGGTGCTCGGCAACACTCACGATGAGACGCGCAATCTCATTGGCGGCGGCGATACGACGCTTTTCGCGCTGACGTGGGAAGCACTGCCCGGCCGCATCGCCGCGAGCGTGAAGGCGTTCATCGGTGATCTGCTGCCCGATAAAATCGTGGCCGAATATAGGCTGCTTTATCCGGACTATTCGCCGACTGACGTGTTCTTTGCAGCAACGACAGCGGCGCGCTCGTGGAAAGGCTTTGTGCTCGAGACCGAGCGCCGCGCGGAGCAGGGCGGCGCGCCGAGCTATGTTTACAACGTCGCGTGGCCCTCGCCGGCCGACGGCGGCAAATGGAAGGCGCCGCACACCATCGATATTCCTCTGGTCTTCGACAACGTCGCGCAGAGTCGCTACACGGTCGGCGGCGGAGCCGAGGTGCAGACGCTGGCCGATGCGATGAGCTCGGCGCTGCTGGCCTTTGCCCGCACGGGCAATCCCAACACGCCCGGTCTGCCGATGTGGCCACGGTTCGAATTAGCGCGGCGGCCGACGATGATCTTCGACGCGAAACTACTCATCGTGGACGATCCGCGCGGGCCTGAGCGTAAGTTGTTTGCGCCGATTCTTTACGTGCAGCCGGGAACGTGAAGAGGGAGCGACCGACCCTGCTTACATGCCTGGAAAACCGCCGCGGCCTTTCATGGCCTCCATCTGGCGCATCATCTTTTTCGCGCCGCCGCCTTTCAACATCTTCATCAGCGTATTTGCCCGCGATTTTGTAGTTTGCAGGAGTTTGAAAAGTCGTCGATTGAGAGGGAATCGCGCGGTATTCTTTTCCCGTTTTTGCAGGGTTTTTGGCAAACCCTGTAGTAACCCCCTGTAGTAAATTTTTCCGACGGACCCTGTAGTAGGTCTCTCTTCGACAAGAGGAGTCTACACCCAGACCTACTTCGATTTCGGACGATACCACACCTGAGCGTAGGCCGCATTACGCCGGCACTGGCGACAGGCCCGCCGGAGTCGTGGCGGTTCGACGTCGGTGCGATAGCTGAAATCTTCGTTGGGCTTATCGGTGCGACATTTTGTGCATACCATAATGCTTCACTTCAGATGCGCAGGCAAATCGTCCGTTAATGTTACGCGCCTGAAAAAGCGCATATTCCCCATTCGGGTAACACAAACCAAACGCCCAGCCTTGCGCCCATCTCAACTTGCCGGTTTTCCGGTTGATGTAATCCATATCGCGTTTGCACAGGCACCCGATGCTGCGTGCTTCTGCGGGCTCCAGGGCCGCAACCGGGGCGCTTTCGATGGTGTGGACGTGACCGAAGAGGCAATTGCCGTAGATCGCCGCGTGTGAGCGACAGGCGCCGACACCCGCATGGTAGCCGTGCAGGACGCGGAGCTTGCCAAGATCCAGAACGCCATGCGCCGAATCATAGGGCAGCATCGTCGCGTTGCACCGCTTTACGAGGGCCTCAATGCGTTTGATGCCGTCCTGAGCGTAATCGCGGACCAGACCGGTAGCGTTGTTTGCAAAATCGTAGATACGCTCGTCGTGATTACCCCGGAGGAAATAATTTCGACGACCATTCTTGAAGAACTTGGTGAGGAACTCACTGCCCTCATTCCAATCGTCCCCAAGGCTCGCGGCCTTCTCCTCATCGCTGGCGCCTTTACGCAGGTTGCGGAAATCCCAATTGTCGCCGGCATGCACGCGGATCGTCGGCTTCCAATCCGCCATGAAATCCCAGAGGCCGGACACGCTGGCCGCATCGGCCATGTCCCCGTGATTGTCGCTAACGACAACGAACCGTTCGGGCGTCTTCATCGGTTACTCGGATTTGTTTCTCCGCAAGATAGACCAAATAGTCAGAGCGCCAGCGACGATCGCCACAAGTCCGGCCACGACGCCGACGCCCCATTGAACTTGCGCTTGCCAGATCGCCGCACTCGCACTCGAGCTACTTAATGCAC
>JANXLP010000415.1 GCA_025355125.1 Opitutaceae bacterium
CGTCGGTGAGCCACGGGGTATCCCGCCAGACGACGAGGCGCTGAGCATCTACACGCGCAGCGCCGGTCTCTTCGGCCACGAGATGCACAGCCCCATCATGTGCATCGGCCACGGTATCCCCGCCCTCGTCGGCCGCTGGGCCGAGCAGAGCAGCAAGGGCCTTATGTGGCGCGACCTCGGCCTCGACGATTGGCTCTTCGACATGGACAACCCGGCCGACGTCAAACGCCTCGCCCCCGCCGCCCTCGCCCTCGCAAAAGATCCCGCCACCGCCAAAGCCAAGGCCGCGAAAGCCCGCGCCCTCGTCGCCACCTATCAGCGCGACACCCTGGCCGTCCTCGCCCGCCAGCTCGGCTGAATCAGCGCCCTTTTCCCGGAACCTAAAACCGAACCCCTATTTCCGCCCCGCCCCATGCGCCCCGTCCTCCTCCACGCCGCTCTCGCTCGCGCCCTCACCCTCACCCTCGCCTTCGCCCGCGCCTAGTCACCCGCGCTCCCGCCGAAAGAAAACTTCCATCTCTTCCTACTCGTGGGCCAGTCCAACATGCCCGGACGCGGCCTCGTCGCCTACGCCGCCAAACTCCACGCGCTCATCAATCATTTCCACGTCGAACTCCGCGCGCCTAACGTCCCCTTCATCGTGGGCCAACTCGGCCGCTTCGCAGGCAGCCCGTGGAACGAATTCAAAACCGAGGTGGACCGCGCCCACCGTGAGTTGCCGGCCAAAATCCCGCATACCGCATTCGTCGCCTCCGAGAGCTGGCCGACAAAGGCGACAAGACCCATTTCAACACCGACGCCTACCGCGAATTCGGCCGTCGCTACGCCGAGGCGCATCTCAGGCAGGTGAAAAAGCTGGATTGAACTCACCGGCGCAGGGCGTCCGTCTTGCGGACGCTTTCCTGTGCCTACGTGCGCCGAGCGGCGTCCGCAAGACGGACACCCTACCGCTAGACTAACCCACCCGCTCTCTACGCCAAAATCCCCTTCACCACGTTTGCCTCGACCACGCCGGTGAGTTTCTGATCGAGACCCTGCGACTTGAAGGAGAACTGCTCGTGCTTGATCCCCATGAGATGAAGAATCGTCGCGTGCAGATCGCGGATATGCACCGGATCTTTCACGATGTTGTAGGACATCTCGTCGGTCTCGCCGTAAACGCTGCCCGCCTTCACGCCGCCGCCGGCCATCCAGATCGTGAAGCAGCGCGGGTGATGGTCGCGGCCGTAATTGGTCTCGGTGAGCGTGCCCTGGCTATAAACGGTGCGGCCGAATTCGCCGCCCCAGATCACGAGCGTGTCGTCGAGCATCCCACGCTGTTTCAAATCCTGCACGAGACCATAGCACGCCTGATCGACGTCTTTGCATTGCGAGGCGAGATCGCGCGGCAGGCTGCCGTGTTGGTCCCAACCACGGTGGAATATTTGCACGAAACGCACGCCGCGCTCGACGAGCCGGCGCGCCATCAGCGCGGAACTCGCGAAGGAGCCGCGCGTGCGGGAATACTCGCCGTAGAGAACGTAGGTCGCCGCTGACTCGCCCGACATGTCGGCGAGCTCGGGGACGCTCGTCTGCATACGGAACGCCATCTCGTATTGCTGCGTGCGCGTCTGGATTTCGGGGTCGCCGATCTGCTCATAGCTGCGGCGGTTGAGTTCGCCGAGACCATCGAGCATGCGGCGGCGGAGTTCGCGCGGGATGCCGGGCGCGTCGTTGAGGTAGAGCACAGGATCGCCCTGCGTGCGGAGAGAAACGCCCGCGTATTTGCCGGGGAGAAAGCCGCTGCCCCAGAGCCGTGAGGAGATCGCCTGCACGTTGGAGAACGGGCTGGAGTGTTTCGCGTGCAGCACGACAAACGACGGCAAATCTTCGTTCAGTGAGCCGAGGCCGTAGGAGAGCCAGGAGCCGATGGACGCTTTGCCGTTCTGCATCGAGCCGGTGTAAACGAGTTGGTTCGCCGGCTCGTGGTTGATCGCATCGGTCTTCATCGAGCGGATGAAGCAGAGGTCGTCGCTCATCTTGGCGATGTGCGGGAGAAGTTCGCTGATCCACATGCCGCTCTGGCCGTGCTGCGCGAACTTGAAAATCGTGGGTGCGAGCGGGAAAGAGGCCTGCCCCGCCGTCATACCCGTGAGCCGCTCGCCCTGACCGCCGAGATAGTCCTTGAGGTCTTCTTTGAAACGGGTTTTGAGCGCGGGCTTGTAGTCGAAAAGATCAAGCTGCGAGGGCGCGCCGATGAGCGAAATGTAGATCGCGCGCTTCGCCTTCGGCGCGATTTTCCACGGCTCGGTCATCGCCGTCTGCAACGTGCTGGCCGCGCTCGCGTCGGCCGCCATCGCGCGTGGGCCGAGGAGCGAGGCGAGCGCCGCCACGCCGAGTCCGGTGCCAGACGTGCGGAAAAATTGGCGGCGCGTGAGCGCGGCGTTGTAAGCGTCAAAGGTGGCCTGCCAATCGGGGGGAAGAGGTTGCATGGGAAGTAGTGAGTAGCGGGTAGTGAGTAGAAGTGCGGCGGCGGAGTAGAAAAAGGACTTGGTATGCTCGCTACTCGCTACCCACTACTCGCTACTTGGTGAGTGATTCATCGAGGTTCATCACTTGGCTCGCGACGAGCGTCCAAGCGGCAAGTTCAGGCGCGGGCAATTGGGTGTCGGCGGGCGAGGCGCCCACCGCGAGGAGTTCCTGCGCGGCGGCGGGTTCTTTGCGGTAAGTCGCGAGCGCATCATCAAGCGTGCGACGCACCACTGCGCGCTCGGGTGCGGTGAAGGCGCGGCCGAGGAGGTTCAGCGACACCGTATCGAGGCGCGCATCGAAAGTCGTCGCGGCGTGGAGCGCATGGGCGGCGAGTGTGCGCGAGGCCTCGACGAAGAGCGGATCGTTGAGCGTGACGAGGGCTTGGAGCGGCGTGTTGGTGCGGTCGCGGCGCACGCAGGAGACCTCACGGCTCGGAGCGTTGAGGATGTCCATCGAGGGCGGCGGCGCCGTGCGTTTCCACACCGTGTAGAGTGAGCGGCGGTAGAGATTCTCGCCGCGGTCCTCGCGATAGTAGCGCGTCGTGGACTGTTTCATCGCGACGTCTTCCCAGATGCCCTCGGGCTGGTAAGGACGCACGGGCTGGCCGCCGACCTTGGTCACGAGGAGACCGGAAGCGGCGAGCACTTGATCGCGGAGTTGCTCGGCATCGAGGCGGTAACGCGGGCCGCGCGCGAGGAGGCGGTTGGCGGGATCGCGCTCGAGGAGCGCGGGCGAGACAGCGGCGGATTGGCGGTAGGTGGCGCTCGTTACCATCTGGCGCACGAGGCGACGGTAATCCCAACCGGACTCGCGGAAGTCCACGGCGAGCCAGTCGAGCAGCTCGGGGTGCGATGGACGGCTGCCGGTCACGCCGAAGTCGCCGGCGGATTCGACGAGGCCGGTGCCGAAGAACCCCTGCCACACGCGGTTCACAGTGACGCGTGCGGTGAGCGGATTCTTGGGATCGACGAGCCAGCGCGCGAGCGCGAGGCGATTACGCGGTGCATCGGCGGGCAGCGGCGGCAGCACGGCCGGCGTGATGGCGGGGACTTTTTCTCCGAGGATCGCATACTCGCCGCGCGTGAGCACATGGGCGAAGGCCTCGGAGCCTTTCTTCTCCTCCATCACCAGCGAAATGCCGCCGCGCCCATGCACGCCCTCATCCTCGGCGAGGAGGCGATCCAACTTTGCAGCCAGCGGGAGCGAAGACGCATCGACGGTGGCGAGGTAGTGCATGCGCAGGTTTTTTTTCTGCGCACCGTCGCGGGCGATGGGATCGGCGACGAGCGCGGCATAGGCGTCGATGACTTCAGCGAGGGGCTTCACCTCGGGCGTAAGAAAACCACGGTCGTAGTGGCGCAGGTCCTGCACCCACACCGCGCCGCCGGTGAAGGGTGCGGCCGGGCCGCCGTCGGCAGCGTGGCGCGCGCCGAGACGCAGGGGCGCGGCGGGGGCGATGTCGTTGGGAAAAAGACTATTTTCTCCGGAGTTGGTGACGGCCTTGCCATCGACGAACACGTCGTTGGACCGGCTGCGCAGCCCGGCCGCGTCGTAGCTGAACATCACATGATGCCACTCGCCGGGCGTGAGCGCTTCCTTGGCGACGCCTCGGCCGCTGATGCCACTCTTCGCGTCGGACAGCAGGATCCCGACTTTACCGTTTTCCAAAAACAGTTCCCAGCCGCCGCCCTTGCCCTCGGCGTCGAGGCAGGAAAGCAGCGTGCCGCTGGGCTTGCCATCAACACGCACGAGCAGGCCGAAACTCTCCGCACCGTCGCGGGTCATCGCCACGGTGGGGCCGAGCACGCGGTCGGAGTGGGTGATCTCGGTCGCGGGGCCGTAGGGACCGCCAATGGCACCGGTAGCCGGGGCGACCAGCGGCCAGTGCTGGCGCACGCGGCGGTCGAGCGGCGGGGCGAGCAGTGTGGGGGAATTCGTGAGCCACGTCACGTAAGCAGCGCTGGCTTGGCTCACCTGCGCGGCGCGGGCGGCGACGTCGGCTTTGGCGGCGGTGATCTCAGCTTGAAGCGTGGTCCAGCGCGCACGGTCGGCGGCAGCAGGGACGAAGAGACTCGGGGGCGTGTCGGATACATTGCCGTCCATCGCGGGCATCGTGTTATTGCGGAAAAACGCGGTGAGCGAATAAAAGTCCTTCGTGCTGATCGGGTCGAATTTGTGGTCGTGGCATGCGGCGCAGCCCGTCGTGAGGCCGAGCCACACGGTGGACATCGTCTCGACGCGATCCTTGGCATAGATCGCCTCATACTCGGCAGCGATGGCGCCGCCCTCGCTTGTGGTGGGCAGGCAGCGGTTGAAGCCGGAGGCGACTTTCTGATCGAGCGTCGCGTTAGGTAGGAGGTCGCCGGCCATCTGTTCGACGGTGAACTGGTCGAACGGCATATTCTGCTTGAACGCACCCGTCACCCAGTCGCGGTAGGGCCAGATCGAGCGGTAGTTGTCGATGTGGATGCCGTGGGTGTCAGCGTAGCGCACGGCGTCGAGCCACTGGCGGGAAAAATGTTCGGCTGAGGCGTCGCTCGTGAGCAGGCGATCAATCGTGCGGTCGTAGCTGGCGGGCGACGGATCGCGCATAAAAGCGGCGATGTCCGCGGGCGTGGGCGGCAGGCCCGTGAGATCGAGCGTCACGCGGCGGAAGAGGCGCGCGGGATCTTCTTCGGCGCTGGGCTTAAGGCCGGAGGAAATAAGTTTCTCGGCGACGAATGCATCGATCGGCGTGCGCGCCCACTTGGGCGAAACTCCGGCGGTGGTCGGCACGGCTGGGCGCACGGGCGCGAGGAACGACCAGTGCTCCTGATACTCGGCACCCTCCGCGACCCAGCGTTTGAGGAGGGCGATTTCGGCGGGCTTGAGGGTCTTATGCGACTCGGGCGGTGGCATGATCTCCTCGGAGTCCTTGGAGAGGATGCGTTCGACGAGCGGGCTGACATCGGCTTTGCCCGGGACGATGGCGGCCTCGTGGTCGCCGCGCGTGACGGTGGCGAATTCGGCGCGGTCGAGGCGGAGCTTGGCCTTGCGCGTGGAGGAATCGGGTCCGTGGCAGGAGAAACAATTCTCCGCGAGGATCGGCTGGATGTGCTCGTTGAAGCTGAGCTTGGAGACGCCGGGTGGCTTCGCTGAAGCCGTCATCGCCTCGACGACGGCGGGCGCGGCGGGCGCAACCTGGCCCGTGCCGCAGCCGACCTGGGTGAACAAAGCCGCCACTGCCAAAACAGCGGCAAAGGAGATAACATAACGGCGCATGGGAAATAGGGGGTGAGACCCGGGGGAAACGAGTCACCCCCAAACAAGCTCGTAGCCCGCGCGCTGTCCATAACGCGCCACACTTTTTTCGTGAATAATAGCCCGGCCAAACGTGTTGATCGTTTAGCCGCGAGCGCCGATCCCAGACGGGCTGCGGTCAACGACCTCGGCTACGATTCGCCGACCGTCCCTACGCGGTCTTCTTTACGCCTTTCACGTTCCATTTGGTGATCGTGAGGCCCTTCGCTCCGCGACTGCTGACGGGCACCGCGGCGAGATCGAAATCGAGTTCGCGCACGCGCGCGCCGCCACGGCCGTCGAGCGAGACGTGGAGTTGCTTCGGCATGGCTTTCTCGGTCGGGCTTACGTCGAGGTAGATGACGTTCGAGCCTTCGCTGGGGACGAGCGGGTAGAGCTTGTCGCGCGAGAGGCCGCCGATCTGGAAGCGTTTCGCGAAGGCCTTCCCGGACGCGCCGTCCTGATAGACCATCGTATAGAAGTTCTTGTCGCCGTCGGCGGGAATGATCGCGCAGTGAATGATGTCGCGGCCCATGAAAACCTTGTCGGCGACCTTGGTCACCTTGAGCGAGCCGTCGCCCATGAGGCAGAGCACGATATCGAGCACGGAGCACTCCTGCACGAACTCGTGCTGGCGCCAGTTGAGGCCAATGAAGCCTTCCTCGCGATTCACGTAGAGGCGCTGGTTTACGGAGACGACCTGCGCGGCATTGATCTGCTCGATCTCGTCGTAGGTGGTGCGACGCTTGTGGCCCTTGCCGTATTTTTCCTGAAGCGTCTCGAACCACTTCACGGCGTATTCGGTGAGGTGCTTGAGGTGGTGCTTCACCAGCCAGTAGTCCGCGATGAGCACGCCCGC
>JANXLP010000441.1 GCA_025355125.1 Opitutaceae bacterium
CGATTTTCGATTGGCGATTGCCGATTGGAGGAGCGGGCGGTGCGGGAGCTGTTACGCCGGGGACGGAGGTCCCGGCGCTACCGGAGGGAGCGAATTACTTCGCGAGGTCGGAGGTTTTGACGGCGGGCCAGGGTGGGACGACGGCACCGCCGGAGATGACCATCTTCATGCCTTCGCCGACGCTCATCTCGAGTTCCACGACCTCGTGGCGAGGAAGGAGGAGGAGGAAACCGCTGGTGGGATTGGGCGACGTGGGAACGAAGATCGTCCAGACCTCATCGGTGGTTTTGGCCTGGGCCTCACCCTGGGTTTTGCTGGTGAGGAAGCCGATGGCCCAGGAACCGGGGCGGGGGAATTGAACAAGGACGACTTGGTTGAAGAGGTTGCGGTTCTGAGTGCCGAAGGTGTCCACGATCTGTTTGACCGTGTTGTAAACGGCGCTGACGCCGGGGATGCTCAGCATGAAGCGTTCGCCGATGCTGACGAAATATTTTCCGAAAACGTAGCGGGAGACGTAGCCGAGGCCGGTGACGAGGATTACGACGATGAGCGTAGCAAGAATATCCCAGAGGATGGTGAGGCTCGGGCGGTCGCGGAAGGTTTCCGGGACGAAGAAAAAGAAGACGGGGCGAAAGGTGCCGCCGACGAGGTCGATGATCTTGGTGAAAGCCCAGACGGTCACGATCAGCGGGGCCAGGAGCAGGGCACCGGAGATAAAGGCGTTGCGAAACGTGACGAGGCGGGACTCGGTAGGGACGACGATGGGCAGGGCAGGCAGAGCGGACATACGGGCGAGAGGTTAGCTGGGCGCGTGCCGGGGTTGCACGGAAAAAGGATGGGCGGAGGCGTGGTGCGGCGGGCGGCCGGGACGGGATCGCCAAGTTTCGGATTCCGCCTGAAGGCGGGACGACGAACCCCGAGGGGTGACGCGAGGTGGTGGCACCCCGCCTATAATCTGCCGGAGTTCAGCGGAGGCTGAAGAGTTGCAGGGGGCCGAGGAGGCGGAGGGCGCGCGCTTCGGCGCGGCGCATGATGCGTTTCTTGGCGGGTTGGAGGTCGTCGTAGCCGGCGAGGTGGAGCCAGCCGTGCATGACGTAGAGGAGGAGTTCGGTGGCGAAGTTGCGGCGGTGTTGCTTCGCGTAGGACGCGGCGGTGTCCACAGAGACGCACACCTCGCCGGCGACGCCGAGGGCAGGATCGCCCTCGAAGGTGATCACATCGGTGGTCGTGGGGTCGTCGAGGAACGTGGCGTGAAGTTGGGCGAGAGCGGGGTCAGACAGGAAGACGAGAGAGAGTTCACCGGGGGGGCAGGAGAGAATTTTCGATTTCGAAAAGGGGCTCGATCTTGAATTTTGGAATTCGGCGTCGAGGACGTGGATGGCGCGGGTGAGGGCGCGGCGGTCGAGGCGCAGGCGCGGGTGGTGGTTGGCGATCGTGACGGAGCGCGCGAGTGCTGAGGCTGGGCGCAGACGGGAAGCGCTTTTAGCTGACATCTGATTTCTGGCTGCGTGAAGCGGGCTCGATGGCGGGATAGGCCACGCGGGCGTGGAGCATGTTGAGCAGCGTGAACTGGAAACTGTTTTTGATGCGAGCGATGTCCTCGAAGGTGAGCGGGGCCTCGTCGAGTTGTTTTTCGGCGATGCGGTCGAGGACGATTTTATCGATGAGGGCGGTGAGTTGCGCGGCGTCGGCGGAGCGGAGGGAACGCGAGGCGGCCTCGATGCCGTCGGCGAGGGAGATGACGGCGCTCTCTTTGAATTGGGGACGGGGGCCGTCGTAGCGGAAGGCAGCGGCGTCCGGGGTTTTTGATTTTTGAATGTCGATTTTCGACTGGGCGGGAATCGTGGATTCGAGATTCGAGATTTGAGAGAGGGGTGAGAAGGGGGCTTTGGAGAGGTTGACGGCTTGGTTGTAGAAATAGCGGACGAGGGTGGTGCCGTGGTGCTGGCTGATCACGTCGATGACGGCGCGGGGCAGGCGGTGGCGGGCGGCGAGTTCCACGCCATCGGAGACGTGGCGCTTGATGATCTGCGCGGAGTCGGCGGGGGTGTGGTCGTCGTGGGGGTTGTGGCCGTCGCGCTGGTTTTCGGTGAAGTAGGAGGGATGGGCGGTTTTGCCGATGTCGTGGAAAAGGGCGCACACGCGGGCGAGAAGCGGGTTGGCGCCGATGGCGTTGGAGGCATTTTCGGCGAGCTGGGCGACGACGAGGGAGTGGTGATAGGTGCCGGGCGCCTCGAGCTGCATGCGGCGGAGGAGGGGGTGATTGTAGTCGGTGAGCTCGAGGAGGGTGATGTCGGTCGTGCGTTTGAAGAGGGATTCGAGGACGGGGAGCAGGCCGACGACGGCGACGCCGGTGAAGAGGCCCGTGAGGACGCCGGCGGACATCTGGCGGGCGAGGGTGTCGAGGGGCGTCTGGTCGGCGAAGGCGATGAGGGCGGCGAAGACGGCGACGGTGAGACCGCCGGCGGCGGCGGCGCGGACAACGCGGCCACGGCGGCGGGCGTCGCGGCAGAAATAGATGGCGACGAGCGAGGAGAGGAAGGTGAGGACGAGGAGATCGAGGCGGTTGCCGTAGATGACGCCGGTGAAGATCGAGATAAACAGCGCCATGAAGATGCCGGAGCCGGCGTCGATGAGGATGGCGACGATCAAGGGCGCAAACGCGGTGGGCGCGACGTAGGGAAGCGTGGAAGCCCAGGAGCCGTCGCGCACAAAAAATTCGGCGCCGCCGAGGGCATAGACGATGCGGACGAGGGCGAGGTTGAGGATGACGACGAGGGCGAGGAGGCCGAGGCGGACGTTGCTGCGGAGCGTCTCGGGATCTTCGAGGCGGATGTAGATGATGGAGGCGAGGACCATCGCGAGCACGAGGAGGACGCGGCCGAAGAGGGCGAGGCCTTCGTTGAGCTCGGCGTCGCCGTTTTCCATGAGGTAGCGGCGGTGGGCGGCGAACATCTCGTATTGCTCGGGGGTGACGCGTTCGCCGGCCTCGATGATGGTTTGGCCGCGGGTGACGTTGACGCTAATGGGCGGGAGTGCGCGGGCGGCTTCGGTCTCGCGTTGCTGGGTGGCGACGCGGTCGAAGACGACGTTGGCGGAGACTCCGTTGCGGAAGAAGCGGAAGAGCGCCTGAGCGGAGGGCCGGGAAACGCCCTCGGTGGCGAGACTCACGCGGAGAATGGTGAGCGCATCCTCGAGGGAATGGACGGGGCGGGGGGAGGGGGCGTTGCCGGGGGTGGCGATTTGGAAAACGGTGACGCCACCGAGGGCGGAGTTGCCGAGAGCGGAGTCGTGGATGCCCTCAGCATGAAGTTCGCGGAGGACGGAAAGGCCGGTGTCGAAGAGCGCGGCGCGGACTTTGGCGTCGCCGAGGGCGAGGAGCGCGGCGAGGTCCTCGGCGCTGGTGCGGTAGGCGCCGCGGGTATTGAAGGCGGCGGCGAGCTGGGCGAGCTCGGAACGGGCGTTGGTGAAGAGGGGGATGCCGGGCGGATGGGTGGCCTCGAACTGTGAAAGGCGCACGAGCAGTTCGCGGGCGGCGGCTTCAAACTCATGCAGAGCTTCGAACTCGAGGCGATAGATGGGCGGGACGCGGTTGAGGAACTGTTCGCGGGCGGCGGCGGTTTTCTCCTGGCTGACGTAGGTGAAAGGAGCGGCGGCGGTGACGCGGACCGTGGCGGTCTGGCCGGGCAAAACGGCAAGGCGGAGGGACGTCTGCCCGGCCGAGCTGATCAGAACGATGGCGGCGACCGTGACGATGAAGATCAGGGCGGCGACGAGCCGGCTGCGCTCGAGGAACTCGCGGGCCGCAGACTGAGCGGGCGACCTGGCGGGGCGGCGGGAGCTGAGACCGCCGACGAGGAGTTTCCACTGGTTTTTGACGGACATGGGCGGGCGGAGATTTTCGATTTTAGATTGCCGATTTTCGATTGAGGCCGACGAGGACAGTGGGTCAGCGCTTCTCCGCTGGGCCGTCTTCGGTGCCGATGGGGTTGCGGTAGGATTCGTAGGCTTCGATGATTTTTAGGACGAGTGGATGGCGGACGACGTCGCTGCCGCTGAAGGTGTGGAACTCGATACCGGGGATGTTTTGCAGGATGCGGCGAACTTCGAGGAGGCCGCTTTGTTTGGAGCGGGGGAGGTCGATCTGCGTGATGTCGCCGGTGACGACCATGCGCGACTCTTCGCCGAGGCGGGTGAGGAACATCATCATCTGCTCGGGCGTGGTGTTCTGAGCTTCGTCGAGGACGATGAAGGCATTCGAGAGGGTGCGGCCGCGCATGTAGGCGAGCGGGGCGATTTCGATGACGCCTTTTTCGGTAAGGCGGGTGACATCGGCGGCGTCGAGCATGTCGTGCAGCGCGTCGTAGAGCGGGCGGAGGTAGGGGAGGATTTTTTCCTCGAGATCACCGGGCAGGAAGCCGAGGGCTTCGCCGGCCTCGACGGCGGGGCGGGTGAGGATGATGCGCTGGACCTCGTTTTTAAGAAGCGCGGAAACGGCGGCGGCCATCGCGAGGTAGGTCTTGCCGGTCCCGGCGGGGCCGATGCCGAAGACCACGGGGTTCTTGAGGATCGACTGGAGGTAGAGTTTTTGACCGAGGGTTTTTGGGACGATCGTCTTGCGGTTGGTGGCGATGACAAGCGGGGCGTCGTAGAGGGCGCGGAGGGTGGCGCCTTCGCCGCGGGCGAATGATTCCATGATGCGGAGAAAGTCGGGCGTGCGGATGGCGAGGCCCTGGCCGCGGGCAGCGTGGAGGAAGTTGAAGAAATCGGCGGCGAGGGCGACGGCTTCGGAAGGTGGCTTCGAGTTTTGAGTTTCGAGTTTCGGGTTGCCGGTCGCGGGCTCGATTTTCAGCCAGTCTTCGCGGGTGATGAGGCGGACGCCGAGGGCGATCTCGGCGGCGGTGAGGTTCTGGTCGGAGCCGGCGTAGAGTCCGCTCAGATGGCGGGCGCTGGGGAAATGGAGGGTCTTGGAATGCACGCGCGGAATTTATGATTTATGATTCTTGATGGATGATTGTGGACTCGGGGAGCGGCGGGTGACGGGCATGATGGGCGGAGGGAGAGCCTGGGAGCAGTCTGCCTCCGGTGGGCGGGGTCAGGGGGCGATGGTGGGGATGGCGGCGGCTAGGCGGTCCCACGTGGCTTCGAGGGATTGCGGGAGGATGCGGGTGTGACCGAGGACGGGCATGAAGTTGTTGTCGCCGGACCAGCGTGGGACGAGGTGGCCGTGGAGGTGGGCGATGCTGCCGCCGGCGGCGGAGCCGAGGTTGAAACCGACGTTGATGCCGTCGGGCTTAAGCACGGCGTTGAGGAGCTTTTGGCCGAAGACGATTTCCTCCATGAGATCGGCGCGTTCGGCGGGGGTGAGTTCGAGGAGGTCGTTGACCTCGCGGAAGGGGACGGCGAGGAGGTGGC
>JANXLP010000460.1 GCA_025355125.1 Opitutaceae bacterium
CTACCGCGGTTGCTCGCACTCAGCGCGATTCAGTCGGCCATTTGGATTCTTATCGGGTTCCTCTGGCCATACGAGGTCGTGGGTTGCCCGTGGCAAGGTGCAATACCGCTTTCGATGGCGATGCTGCTAGTCTGGCTGAACGCCGTGGTCAGCCTCATGGGCTGGCACTGCGTATATTTCTTCTACCACCTCTTCGACCTCTTCGACCGCTTCAACCGCTCCGAGATCGAGCGTTTGCGGCTCATGACCGCGGTGAAGGAGTCCGAGCTGCGCGCGCTGAAGTCGCAGGTGAATCCGCACTTCATCTTTAATTCGCTCAACTCCCTGCGCGCTCTGATCGAGGAAGATCCCGCGCGCGCCCGGCTCGCCGTCACTCAGCTTGCGAATCTCCTCCGTTACTCGCTCCAGAGCAGCCAGCTCGAGACCGTGCCCTTCGAGGATGAACTGCGTGTGGTGAACGACTACCTCGCGCTCGAGCAGGTTCGCCATGAGGAACGCCTGCGCCTGCGTATGGACATCGCGCCGGAAACCCTGCACCTGCCCGTGCCGCCGATGCTGCTCCAGACGCTCGTGGAGAACGCGGTGAAATACGGCATCTCCCAGCGCGCCGAGGGTGGCGAGATCGCCATTATCGCCCGCAGCGAGCCCGGATTCCTGCGCATTCAGGTCACGAATCCCGGCGAGCTCCCCTCCATTTCCGCGACGGTGCCGCAGGCGCTCACGGCCAAACGCGCCGCCTCCACGGGTCTCGGTCTGCGCAACGCCGCCGAGCGCCTGCGCCTGCTCTTCGGTGAACGTGCCACGCTCCAGCTTCGCGCCGATTCGCCTTCACTTGTCGTGGCCGAAGCGCTCATTCCCCTCCGTCTCGCCGTCGCATGAACGCACTGCTCGTCGATGACGAACGCCTCGCGCGCAACGAACTCCGTCGGCTGCTCGCCGCCTTCCCCACCATCGAGATCGTCGGCGAGGCCAGCAACGCGAAGCAGGCCCGCGAACTGATCGGCACGCTCCAACCCGAGGTTGTTTTTCTCGATGTGCAGATGCCCGGCGAGACCGGCATGGAGTTGCTTGAATCACTTGAGCCGCCCGCGCCGCAGGTGATTTTCACGACCGCTTACGACGAGTTCGCCGTGAAGGCGTTTGAGCTCAACGCGCTCGACTATCTGCTTAAACCCGTCGATCCCGCACGCCTTGCCGCCGCCATCGGCAAGCTCATGGAACGCGGCAGCACCGGCGGCGCGGGTGGTGGAGCCGGCGGTTCGGCGTCGCCGGTCGCGCCGACCTCGCGGCTCGCGGCGGAGGACAAGGTTTTCGTGCGCGAGGGTGATCGCTGCTGGTTCGTCGAGGTGAAGACGATCCGGCTCCTCGAGAGCGAGGGGAACTACACGCGCGTCCACTTCGCCGATGCGCAGCCGCAGCTCTTCCGTTCGCTCAACGCGATGGAGGAGCGTCTCGACCCGAAGTATTTCTTCCGCGCGAACCGCCGCCAGATCATCAACCTCGCGTGGATCGACAAGATCGAGCCGTGGTTCAGCGGCGGCCTGCTCGTCCATCTCAAAGGCGGCGCCAAAGTCGAACTCAGCCGGCGACAGGCGCAGGATTTCCGCGAGAACATGAGCCTCTGAATTTTTTGCCCACGGAATACACGGAATACACGGAAACCAATCCGATGAATTATTCTTCCGTGTATTCCGTGTGTTCCGTGGGCATCTCACCCATCAACACCGCACTCCGATGATCGAAGCCCGTTCCCTCACTAAAACGTTTCGCGAGAAGAAACGCGGCGAAATCTTCGCCGCGCGCGACGTCTCGTTCCGCGTCGAGCCTGGTCAGATCTACGGCCTGCTCGGGGCCAACGGCGCGGGCAAGACCACCACGCTCCGCATGCTCGCCACGCTGCTGAAGCCCACGACCGGCGCCGCCACGATCGCGGGTCACGATGTCGTGACCGCTTCGACGCAGGCCCGCGGGCAGCTGGGGTTTCTCGCCGCCAGCACCGCGCTCTACGGCCGGCTCACCGCGCGCGAGATGATCACGTATTTCGGCGAGCTCAACGGCATGACCTCCGCCGCCATCCGCGCGCGCATCAAGGTCCTCGCCGAGGAACTCGACATGCACGAATTCCTCGACCGCCGGTGCGATAAGTTTTCCACGGGCATGAAGCAGAAGACGTCCATCGCCCGCACGCTCATCCACGACCCGGCGGTGATGATCTTCGACGAGCCCACGCTCGGGCTCGATGTGATGACGGCGCGCTCGATCGTGAAATTCGTGCGCGACTGCAAGGCGCGCGGGAAGACGGTCATCTACTCGACGCACGTGATGAGCGAAGTCGAAAAGCTCTGCGACGTGATCGGCATCATCCATGGCGGCCGGCTGCTCGCCGAGGGCACGCTCGCCGAGTTGCGGGAGAAGACCGGGGAACAGGACATCGAAGAAGCCTTTGTCAAAATCGTCGGCATGGAGGACGCCAAATGAACTGGAACAACATCATCACCGTTTACGCCAAGGAACTCAAAGACTCGCTGCGCGACCGGCGCACGCTGATGTCGATGATCATCATCCCGACGTTCGTTATGCCGGCGCTCATCTTCGGCGTGGGCAAGATCGCGACCACGGTATTTTCGAAAGCGCGCAGCGAAATCCCGACGGTGATGGTGCTCGGCGGCGAAACGTCGCCCGGCGTGGTCGCCGCGCTCGCCGATTCCAACAAGGTGAAAATTGTGCCGACAGCCGGAGACTGGAAGCAGCAGATCTCCGACAAGAAAATCCGCGCGACGGTGCAGCTGCCGGCGAATTTCGAGCGCGATCTCGCCGCTGGCGCGGCCGAGTCCGTCATCATCTATAACTACGATGGCGAACTGAAATCCGGTTTCGCGGCCAACGAGCTGGAGAAGTTCTTCCGGACATTGCGAGAGAAGGCCGTGGCCACGCAGCTCACCCAGCGTGGGTTGCCGGCGACGTTGATTCAGCCCTTTGAGACTAAGCGCGAGAACGTCGCTCCGCCCGAAAAAGTCGGGGGCAACCTGCTCGGCGGGATCGTGCCCTACCTCATCATCATCCTGTGTTTCACGGGCGCGATGTATCCCGCGATGGACCTGACCGCCGGCGAGAAAGAGCGCGGCACGATGGAGACGCTGCTCTGCAGTCCGGTGGCGCGGGTGGACATTGTTCTCGGGAAATTCCTGATGGTGCTCACGAGCTCGCTCGCGGCGATGGTGCTGGCGCTGACCTCGATGGGCGTGAGCTTCGCCGTGGGCGGCGCGATCTTCAGCGGCGGTGGCGCCAAGGTCGCCGTGGCCAGCAAGGTGGCGGCCGCGACTTCGGCGGCGGCGACCAGCGTGATGCCGAGCATCGACCCGGCGGGCGTGCTGGGGGTGCTCGCGATGGTGCTGCCGGTGGCGGTGCTTTTCTCGGCGGTGATCTTCACGGTCGCGCTGTTTGCGAAGAGCTACAAGGAGGCGCAGAGCTACGTGGCGCCGCTGATCTTTGTCGTGATCATGCCTGCGGTCGTGGGCATGTTGCCCGGTATCGATCTTAACGCGCGGCTCGCCCTCGTGCCGATCCTCAACCTCTCGCTCGTGTGCCGCGAAATGCTTTCCGGTATCTGGCATTGGAACTATATCGCGCTCATCTTCGGGTCCACCTGCGTGTATGCGGGCGTGGCGCTCGCGCTGGCGGTGAAGATGTTCAATCGCGAGGACGTGATCTTCCGCGCCTGATGAATCCCGCGGCGGAGCGGCATTTGTAATCGCCTCCGCGCATTTGGGTTTCACACTCCTAGCCATGATGCCGGTGATCCCATTGGCGCAGTTCATGCCGCACGGGCACTGCTATTTGTGGACGCCTTCGCTGGTCTGGCTGAATGTGATTGCCGACACGCTGACGGCTTTCGCGTATTTTTCGATTCCGCTGACGCTGATCTCATTTTTTCGGAAGCGCGGCCGGGATTTTCCGTTTAACGCCACGCTGGTGGCTTTCGCGGTGTTCATCCTCGCCTGTGGCGCCACGCACGTGCTGGAGGTTTGGAACGTCTGGCATGCGGACTACTGGGTGGCGGGCGTGATCAAGGGCATCACGGCCGTCGCCTCTGTGATCACGGCGGTTTATATCCTTCGCCTGCAGCCCCAGTTGCTGGCGCTGCCTGGTGCGCGTCAGCTGGCGGACCTAAACGTGACGCTCGAGCAGCGCGTGGCCGAGCGCACGCAGGAGCTGGCGCAGGCTAACGCCGAATTGCGTCGTCGCGAGGAACGCCTCGAACTCGTGATCCGCGGCAATAACGAGGGCGTTTGGGAGTGGGACCGCGTGCAAGATGAGATCCGTTTCTCCGATAAAGTTTATGAGATCTTTCGCGTGAAGCCGTCGGGTCGCGTAGAGAATACGCAGACTATCTTTGAGCTTTTTACGCCGCTGGACCGGCTCGCTATGGAGGAGGTTATGCGGGCGCACGCCGAGGAAAGCGCGCCGTTCGTCATCGAGCAGCAGTTCCGCCGGAGGGACGACTCGCTGGTGTGGGTGCGCATCCGCGGCGAATCGCAGCGCGACGCCGCCGGGAAGGTCGTGCGCATGGCGGGCTCGTTCAGTGACATCGACGCCGAGCACCGGGCGAATGAGAGCATGCGATTCCATAGCCATGTGCTCGCGCAGGTCAGCGACGCCGTGCTCGCGTCGGATTTGGAGCAGCGGGTCACGTATTGGAACCGCGGGGCCGAGCGGCTCTACGGGTTGCCGGCCAGCGAGATGATCGGCCAGTCCATCACCACGGCTTACGAGCGCGTGTGGCGGCAGTCCGACGATGGCCAGGGCATGTGGGATGGGCTCAAAAACGCGGGCTACTGGCAGGGCGAACTCATCCACGTGCCGCGCGATGGCCGGCGGTTGTTTGTGGAATCCACGGTCAACACCATCAAAGATCCCGCGGGCGCAGTGGTCGGCTACCTCGCGGTGGTGCGCAACATCACCCAGCAGCTCGAACTTGAGGCGCAAGTGCGCGCCGCGCAAAAACTCGAAGCCATCGGCCTGCTCGCGGGCGGAATCGCGCACGATTTCAACAATCTCCTCCAGGTCATTAACGGCTACACCGCGTTCAGCCTCGATTCGGCGACACCGTGGGCGGAGCGGAAGACCAACCTTGAGCAGGTGCGCAGCGCCGGCCAGCGCGCGGCCCAGCTCACCGCGCAGTTGCTCGCCTTCAGCCGTCAGCAGTCGTTGCAGAAGGACGATCTCGATCTCAACCACGCTATCGCCGAGTTGCTGAAAATGATCCGCCGTCTCATCGGCGAACAGATCCAGGTGGATTTCATCGCCGGCCACGATCTCGGCAACGTCCGCGCCGACCGCGCGCAGCTCGACCAGGTTTTGCTCAACCTCTGTATCAACGCGCGCGACGCGATGTCCAATGGCGGCCGCCTCACGTTGGAAACGGAAAATGTTTTGGTGAACGGCGCCTTTCGCGAGAGCCACCCGTGGGCCAAGCCGGGCCGCTACGTGCTCATCAGCGTATCCGACAACGGGAGCGGGATG
>JANXLP010000485.1 GCA_025355125.1 Opitutaceae bacterium
CGATCTGAGGGTGAGGGCCTCGGCGTAGATGCGTTCGCCGCCGCAGATCATGATGTTGCCTGGCAGGAGTTCGGCGATGGCGAGCGCGGCGGTGAGGGACGGCGCGACGTCAATGCCGGGCTGGGCGAGGGCGGAGTTGCTCGTGATGACGACGGGGTGGCGCCCATCTTCGCGGACGCGGGGCCAGGTTTCGTAACACACGCGGCCGAGGATGACGGTTTGGCCGGCGGTCTCGTCGTGGAAATATTTCAGGTCCTCGGGAATCCGCCACGGTAGGCGGCCACCGCGGCCGATCACGCGGTTTTCGGAGCAGGCGACGATGAGGTGCAGGGTTTGGGGCGCGGCGTCTTGCATCGGTGCGGAAGACTGGAACGCGTCGGCCCATGCGAAGCAAATTCCGTTTGATGGTGGGTGCGTTCGGTCTGGGCGCGGGGCTGCTGGTGATGAGCCGTGCCGACGAGTTCGATGGGCAGTTCAAAGCGATTACCGAAGCGAAAGGGCGCACGCCAGATGCGGAGCGCTTGCAGACTTTGTTCAAAGTGGAGTGGGCCTATACGCTTTCGGCGTCGCCGGAGTTTGCGACCTACGTGGGTTCGCCGGGCTACGACACGAAGTGGACGGATCTCTCGGTGGCGGCGGTGGTCGAGCGGAAACGGCTCACGGGCCGGCCGCTGGCGGCGCTGGCGACGATTGACCGGGCGACATTGTCGGCGGTGGACCGCGTGAGCTATGACCTGTTTAAGCGGCAGTTGGAGGAGGCCGTGGAGGGCACGCGGTTTCCCACGGAGCTGGCGCAGATCACGCAACTCAACGGAGTGCATCAGGACGCGGCGCAGTTATTCGGCGTGATGCCGACGGCGACGGTGGGACAACTGGAGACGCAAGTGACGCGGTTGCGCGCGCTGCCGGCGCAGGTGGATCAGGTGATCGCGCTGATGACGGACGGTCTCGCGCGTGGCGTAACGCCGCCGCAGGTGACGTTGCGCGATGTGCCGCAGCAGGTGCTCAATCAGATCGCGGATGACCCGCTGCAGAGTCCGTTACTCGGTGGATTCAACCGTCCGGGACCGGGTGTGTCGGGGGAAGAGGCGGCGCGACTGCGGGCGGAGGCGGTGCAGGTTTACACGACGCAGGTGAAGCCGGCGTTCACGCGGCTCCACACGTTTCTCACGGAGAAATACCTACCGGGCGCGCGCACGGCCATCGCGGCGTCGGCGCTGCCCGACGGTAAGGCGTGGTATGCATGGCGAGTGAAGACCGAGACCTCGACGGAGCTTACGCCGCAGCAGATTCACGACATCGGCCTGAGCGAAGTGAAACGCATCCGCGCGGAGATGGAGCGGGTGAAAGCGGAGACGGGTTTCAAAGGGAAGCTGCCGGAGTTTTTCGAATACCTGCGGACCGATCCGAAATTTTTCTACACGGAAAAGGACGACCTGCTGCGCGGCTATCGCGACATCGCGAAGCGCATCGATCCGCAGCTCATGAAGCTTTTCCGGACGCTGCCGCGCACGACTTACGGTGTGTTGCCGGTGCCGCCCTATGCGGAGAAATCGCAGACCACGGCTTACTACTACCCCGGCTCGCCCGAGGCGGGCCGGCCCGGAAATTTCTTCGCCAACACCTATGCGCTCAACACGCGGCCGAAATGGGAGATGGAGGCGCTCACGCTGCACGAGGCGGTGCCGGGGCACCACCTACAGATTTCCATCGCGCAAGAACTTGGCTCGCTGCCGGATTTTCGGAGGCGGGGCGGCTACACGGCGTTTGTCGAAGGCTGGGGACTCTATTCGGAGAGCCTCGGCGAGGAGCTGGGGCTCTACACCGATCCTTACTCGAAATTTGGCCAGCTCACCTATGAGATGTGGCGGGCGATCCGGCTGGTCGTAGATACGGGAATGCACGCGCTGGGTTGGTCGCGCGAGCAGGCGATCCAATTTTTTAAAGACAACGCGAGCAAGACGGAGCACGACATCGTCGTCGAGATCGACCGCTACATCGTGTGGCCGGGGCAGGCGCTGGCCTACAAATTGGGCGAACTGAAAATCAAGGAGCTGCGGGTCTATGCCACCCAGGAGCTGGGCGTGAAGTTCGACGTGCGCGAGTTTCACGACGAGGTGCTGCGCCACGGGGCAGTGCCGTTGAGTGTGTTGGATGGAAATATCCGCGAGTGGGTGGCGACGAGGAAACGGTGACGGTGGGCCGGCCGCTCCGCGCGCGGCCGTGGGGCGACCAACTCCAATCGCTTCGGCTCGGACGAAAAGACTGCTTTGGCCGCGCGGCGGAGCGCACGGCCCACCTCGGAGCACGGCACCTCGGGCGTTGCGTTTGTGGGAGGGTTCGCCTCGGCTGGGCGCATGAAAATCGGAGTGCCCAAAGAAATCAAAATCGGCGAGACCCGCGTCTCGATGACCCCCAGCCTGTGCCGTCGGTGCGTTGCCCTCGGCGCCACGGTGCTCGTGCAAAAATCGGCCGGCATCACTGCCGGATTTACGGATGAGGAATACCGTGCTGCGGGAGCCACGTTGGTCGGTTCGGCAGCGAAAGTCTGGGCGGAGGCGGATCTTATTCTCAAAGTTAAGGAGCCGCTCCCGGCGGAATACAGCCGGCTGCGCGTGGGCCAGATGCTCTTCACTTACCTCCATCTCGCGGCGGGGCCGGAGTTGGCAAAGGTGCTCCTGAAGAAAAAAATCCTCGGTATTTCCTACGAGACGGTAGAAGCAAACGACGGCTCGTTTCCGCTCCTGAAACCGATGTCACAGATCGCGGGACGGCTCGCGATCCAGGTGGGTGCTTATTTTCTCCAGTCGCAGCACGGTGGCTCGGGCGTGTTGCTCGGCGGCATTCCCGGCACGCTGCCGGGGCACGTCGTGGTGGTGGGGGCAGGCAACTCCGGGGCGCACGCGGTGCAGATGGCGGCGGGCATGGGGGCGCGCGTGACGGTGCTCGATCTCGATACGCGCAAGCTTGAAGCGCTCGATTCCGAGTATCGCGGTCGCGTGGTCACGCTGATGTCGAATCCGGCGAATCTCGAAGCGAGTGTGGCGGATGCGGATTTGCTGATTGGCGCGGTGCTGATCCCGGCGGCGAAGGCGCCGATCGTTGTTTCCAAAAAGATGGTCGCGCAGATGCGGCCGGGCGGCGTGATCGTGGACATCGCGATCGACCAGGGCGGTTGTATCGAGACGATCCGCCCGACCTCTCATGAGGAGCCCGTTTATAAGCAACACGGCGTGATTCATTACGCGGTGCCGAATATGCCGGCGCTGGTGGGGCGGACCTCGACCTTGGGGCTCACGCAGGCGACGGAGCCGTTTGTAGCGACGCTCGTGCAGAAGGGAGTGGAGCGCGCGCTGGCGGAGCATCCGGGGCTCGCGAAGGGCGTGAACACGCGCAACGGCAAGATCACTTACGATGCGGTGGCGAAGGCGCTGGGCTACGCGTGAGGGGTGATCATCATGGTAACCATCGTAGGTATTGCGGTGTTCGGATTGATCGGCGGCCTCATTTGGTTGGCCACCCACAACGGCGGTGGCGGGGCTCGCCGATCCGACTCGTCGGGCGACTGCGGGGTGATCGCGGACGGGGGTTTGTCCTCTCATCATCAGGAGCATCACCACGACGGGCACTGCGGCCACGCGGACAGTGGTGGAGGCGGAGATTCGGGCGGTGGCGACTCCGGCGGCGGTGGGGATGGCGGCGGTGGTAGTAGCGGTAACTGACCGCGTCGGTGAGTCCACGCATGAAAAAGGCCGGTCATTGCGACCGGCCTTTTGCTGCAGAAAGACGAGTCGGTGCCGCGGCTTAGGCAGCGGGCACGATCTTGATGCTCTCGACGCCGACGCGCTCGATCGGGGTGCTCTTCTCGCCGCCGCCACCGGACTTGGTGGGGACGTTGGCGAGTTTCTCGAGGACTTCGTCACCGGCGACGATTTCGCCGAAAGCGGTGTATTGGCGGTCGAGGAACTTGGCGTCGCCATGGCAGATGAAAAATTGCGAGCCGGCTGAATCCGGATTCGAGGAGCGGGCCATCGAGAGGACGCCGCGGGTGTGGGACTTCGCGTTGAACTCGGCCTTGATCTGCCAGCCAGGGCCGCCGGTGCCGGGCATGCCTTTTTCGCCGACCTTGGTGTTGGGGCAGCCGCCTTGGACCATGAAGCCCTTGATGATGCGGTGGAAAGCGGTGCCGTCATAGAAGCCGGCGCGCGCGAGTTTTTTGAAATTCTCGACGGTTTTGGGGGCAACGTCGGGCCAGAAAGCGACGGTGAGGTCGCCGTAGGCGGTCTTAATGATGGCGTTTTCCTTGGCGGGAGTGGCAGTGCTCATGGATATAAAGGAAGATCGAACCGCCCGCGTTTCTGCGCCGCAAGAACCAATTTGCGCGTGGCGCGTCGCGTGCTTTGATGGCCGGCAAGATGCGTTCCCTACTTACGTTCAGTTTCTTTTTGTTATCAGTTACTTGCCTCCGAGCCGCGGAGCCGATCCGGCCCAAGGTGGTGGTGGTCGCGATGTTTGAGGCGGGCGCCGACACGGGGGATCGCCCGGGTGAATTCCAATATTGGGTGGAACGCGAGAAGCTCACGCAGGTGCATCCGTTTCCGCAGGGCTACCGCGATCTGCGCACGAACGCCGATGGCAGTGTGCTCGGCGTGGTGACAGGCGTGGGCACGGCGAAGAGTGCGGCGACGATCATGGCGCTGGGGCTCGATCCGCGTTTCGATCTCACGCACAGCTATTTTCTGGTGGCGGGCATCGCGGGCATAGATGCGAACGATGGTCCGCTGGGCTCGGCGGTGTGGGCCGAGTGGATCGTGGATGGCGATTTGGGCCATGAGATCGACGCACGGGAAATCCCGGCAGGTTGGACGACGGGATTCATTCCGCTGCGCAAAAAGAAACCCTACGAGCTGCCGGCCGACCGCAGTGAGGGTGAGGCGTATCGTTTGGAGCCGGGGCTGGTGGAGTGGGCCTATCAACTGACGAAGGACACGCCGTTGGCGGATACGGAGCCGATGCAAAAACGTCGCGCGCTCTACACGGGGTTTCCCAAAGCGCAGCGACCACCGCTCGTGATGAAAGGCGACACGCTTTCCTCGATGACTTACTGGCACGGGAAGCTGCTCAACCAATGGGCGAACGACTGGGTAAAGTATTTTAGCGACGGCAAAGGCAACTACGTGACGACGGCGATGGAGGACACGGGCACACTGCAATCGCTGACGTTGCTGGATCGGGCGAAGCGGGTCGATTTGAAGCGCGTGCTGGTGCTGCGGACTGCGAGCAATTTTGACATGCAGCCTCCGGGCGGTGACGCGGCGGAAAGTCTCAGCGGGGAAAAACTCGGGCCCGGATATTCGGCGTATCTACCTTCTCTCGAGGCAGCGCATCGGGTGGGCAGCGTGGTGGTGCATGAGCTCGTCAAGAATTGGGCGAAGTATGAGGAGACGCCGCCGAGTGCGAAGTGAGGGCTCAGTTCTCGTAATCGTTACGCGGTCCCATGGCGAGGGCGACAGTGTGATTCGCCATGCGCGAATTCGCGGTGTCGAAGGCGATCTGATAGCGGGAAATCATGCGGCGGATGGCGGCGGTCTCGTTGGCGGTGGGCTTGGCGGGATTGGCGGCGGCGGGTGGCGGGCCGAAACGCGTGAGGCAGTCGGCGAGGAGTTTTTCTACGATCAATGCGGGCTGGGAGGCGGCTTCGATGAAGAGATCGTCGGGTAAGGCGGGTGGTTTGGCGGAGCCGGCGATGCGGACAACCGCCACGCCCATCAGGGCGGCGCGGGTGAGGGCGTCTTCGGTGGCGGGCTGGAGCAGGCCGTTGTGATTGCCGACGGCGACGATGCCGGCGCGGGTGTGTTGGTGACGGAGCTGAGCGACGCTGAGCAAGACGGTGAATTCGGCGGCGCCAGAGCGCGGGGCGTCACCGGGAGCCCAGGGTGCATCGTAGATGATTGCGGTGCCGGGTTGGTCGGCGTGGGCGGCGGTGGCGAGCGTGAGGACGAGCAGCGTGGCGGCGGTGGCGAGTCGGCGGAGCGGCGTCATGCCGACGGTTAATGTAGGCGGCGTGCCAGAGGTGTGCGGAAGAGGGCGGCACGGCTGCGGCGGAGATTGAGGTGGGACGTGGCCGCGCGGCGGAGCGCACGGCCCACCTCGGAGCCCGTGGGTGAGGCACAAAAAAGCCAGCCCGGGGTGAGGCTGGCTGGGACGAGGGCCGAAGCGCTCGGTTGGTTAGATCGTGGGTTTGTTGGCCTCGGCGGCCTTCAACGCGGCTTGCAGCTCGGTGCGGACGGAGGCGGGCTGGCGGTCCAGTTGATCGCGGCAGATGGCGAGCACGCGGGGGTGGGCGGCGGCATGTTCGGCGAGGGCATAGCGGGCGGTGTCGGTCAGATCGCGTTCACCCCGGCCGAGGGCGGTGAGGATGCTCGTTACGTGCTTTTCATCACCGGTGGCGAGGAAGGCGCCCCACTGGAGGTTCATCGAGGAAGCCGAACGCACGGGGGTGCTGGCGACGGAGACGGCGGGCTGGGCGGCGCGGCGGGCGATCTGGGGGCGGACGCTGGAATCGGCGCTCACGCGGATGAGCTCGGCGCGGCCTTTGGCGTTGCCGGATTGCCAGAGAGCCGATGCCAGCAGGCGCTGGTCGGAGATCGGGAGATCGCGGAACGAGGCGAACTACTGGTCAACCTTGGCGGGATTCTTGGCAAACACTTCGGCGAAGAAGCCGATGGCGATGGCGGGCTGGCCGGCGCCGTTGAAATAGCCGTCTTGGCTGAGATCATAGACGCGGGAGACGAGCTGCGCGGGCTGTGGGTTTTTGTAATAATTTTCGAGCCAGGCTTGGGCGGAATCATCGGCACGAGCGGCGAGGGAAGAAGCGAGCGCGAGGCTCGCGACGAGCAGGGTTTTAACGAATTTCATATAGACACCTTCTTGACTGGGTTAGCGTTGGACGAAATCGACCCGGATAGGGGTTGGGTCGAGATTCAACACGATAAACCTAGCTCTGGACGCCGGTCTGTAAAGTGACGGGTGGGTGAAACTTATTCATGCGAAGCGGCGCAGGAGCGGGACTTATCGCATTGAAGGAGCGAGCGAAGAGGCGCTCGTGCGCCGGTGAATCAGACGAACTCGGCGTCGATCAGTTCGCAGAAATAGTGAATCAGAAACAGGTGGGCTTCCTGCGTGGCGGGGCCGCTTTCGCCGGGGATGATGAGATCGATGGTGGCGAGTCCGCGGGCTTTGCCGCCACCGCGGCCGAGGAAGGCGATGCTGGCGAGGCCGAGGTTTTTGGCCTCGGCGAGGGCGGCGAGGATGTTCTGGGAATTGCCGCTGGAAGTGATCGCCACGACGAGGTCGCCGGGTCGGGCGAGGCCGGCGATCTGGCGAGCGAAGACGTGGTCGAAGCCATAGTCGTTGCCGATGCAGGTGACGAGCGAGCCATCGGAGGAGAGCGCGAGGGCGGGGAGGGAGCGGCGGTTTTTCGCGTAGCGGCCGGTGAGTTCGGTGGCGAAGTGCGCGGCCTCGGCGGCGCTGCCGCCATTGCCGCAAATCAGGAGTTTGTTGCCGCTCCGCAGGGTCGCGAGGATGAGTTCGCCGGCGGCGTCGATAGCCGGGCGGATGCAGGGGAGGGCTTGAAAGGTGGAGGTGGTCGCGGCGAGCGCGGCGGCAAACTTCATGGGGGAAAGTAGCGAGTAGCGAGTAGCGGGTAGCGAGTAGAAAAACCGCGCAAAGGATGCTCGCTACCCGCTACTCGCTACCCACTACTTTTGATACCATGCGACTGCGCACGCTCACCCTCCGTCACTTTCGCAATGTGGCGTTTGCACGGATCGAACTCGAGGGGCGGAGGCACTACTTCCTGGGACAAAACGGGCAGGGGAAAACGAACTTGTTGGAAGCAGCGGGATATCTGACGGCGGCGCGGTCGTTTCGCACGACGGAGACTGCGACGCTGCTGATGCACGGGCAGACGACGGCGGCGGTGGCCTGCACGCTGGAGCATGCGCGGCTGGGCGAGACAAAGGTGACGATCAAGGTGCACCGGCACAGCAAGGAGCTGTGGCTCGAGCAGACGCGCGTGACGCGGCTCGGGGACTATCTGGGGAAATTTCCGACGGTGGTGTTTTCGTCGCAGGATTTGCAGCTCGTGCGCGGCGCGCCGGCGGGGCGGCGGCGGTGGCTCGATCTCACGCTGGCGGCGATGGACGGAAGTTATTTGCAGGCGTTGCAGACTTACACGCGGGCACTGACGGAACGAAATGCGCTGCTGAACAGCAGGTTTAAGAAAACGGCGCCTCAAGTTCACAGAACTTATCATTACTTTGTGAATAGGTTTTTAACAGTAATGAGCAACTTGCTTTCAGGTATTTATCTTTCTGACATGGAGACATGCTACAAGCTGGTGAGGACCGATCTGATGAAGAGCCTGCCGCTCACGTCGGACAGGTTCGGGTTCGAGC
>JANXLP010000491.1 GCA_025355125.1 Opitutaceae bacterium
TTCGCCGGTGAAGGCGCCGCTAGCTTCGAAATGCATGTTCTGCGCGCCGAGCTTGAGCGTGGAACCATCGAGGGCCTTGGCGGCGCTCTCGAGGGCGGTGAAGGGCGGGCACACGACGACTTCCACCTCGGACTGCTTGCCGATGGTGGCGACGAGTTCGGCGACGAGCGAGACGCCGTCGGACGACGTCTTGTTCATCTTCCAATTACCGGCGATGAGTTTTTTGCGGGAGGACATGGTGAAAAGGTAGTGAGTAGCGAGTAGTGGGTAGCGAGTAGGATCAGTAGCAGTTTTCGCGATCAGGATGCTCGCTACTCACTACCCGCCACTCGCAACTTCCCGGAAGCGTCAGCTTTCGAGGAACGCCACGCCGGGGAGCACTTTGCCCTCGAGGAATTCGAGGGAGGCGCCGCCGCCGGTGGAGCAGTGGGTGACCTTGTCGGCGACGCCGAATTTCTTCGCAGCCGTGGCGGTGTCGCCGCCGCCAACGACGGTGATCGCGCCGTTGGCCGTGGCTTCGACGATGGCATCGGCCATGGCCTTGGTCGCGGTGGCGAACTTCTCGAACTCGAACACACCAGCGGGACCGTTCCACA
The DNA here is from genome assembly GCA_025355125.1 of Opitutaceae bacterium. Taxonomy (GTDB): domain Bacteria; phylum Verrucomicrobiota; class Verrucomicrobiia; order Opitutales; family Opitutaceae; genus Tous-C4FEB. The sequence goes on from JANXLP010000491.1 coordinate 597, forward strand.
CGATGGTCTTCGAGGAGAGAATGGCCTGGCGGTAGAGTTCGATGGACTTCGGGCCGGCGTCGAGGCCTTCCCATTTGTCGGGAATACCGGTCGCGAGATCAGCGGGCTGCGTATTAGCGTCGGGCGAGAATTTGTCGGCGCAGATGAAGTCGATCGGGAAGATCAACTCGACGTTGCGCGCGGCGGCTTTGGTGACGAGTTCTTCGACGATCTTGGCGCCCTCGGGGTCGTAGAGGCTGGCGCCGATGGGCGTGCCGCGAAGGACCTTGTGGAAGGTGTAGGCCATGCCGCCGCCGATGATGATTTTATCGGCCTTCTCGATGAGGTTTTTGATGAGCGGGATTTTGTCCGCGATCTTCGCGCCGCCGAGGATGGCGAGCAGTGGGCGCGCGGGGTGGTCGATGACTTTCGCGAAGGCGTTGAGCTCGGCTTCCATCAGGAAACCGGCTGCCTTGATCGGGAGCGCAACGCCGACCATCGAGCTGTGTGCGCGGTGCGCGGTGCCGAAGGCGTCGTTGACGAACACATCGCCGAGCTTCGTGAGCGAGGCGCGGAAGGCGGCGACGGCGGCGGGATCGGCTTTTTTCGACGTGCCGTCTTCGAGTTTCACTTTGCCCTCTTCTTCGATGTGGAAGCGGAGATTTTCGAGGAGGACGACGGTGCCGAGGGCGAGGGTGGCGCAGGCGGCTTCGACAGCGGGGCCCACGCAGTCGTCGAGGAACGTCACGGGTTTGCCGAGGAGTTTCTCCAGCTCGGCGGCGATGGGCTTGAGCGAGAATTTGGCGATCTTCTGGCCGTCGGGGCGGCCGAGGTGTGACATGAGGACGACCGAGGCGCCCTGCTCGAGGGCGAACTTGATCGACGGGAGCGCGGCGGCGATGCGCTGCGTGTTGGTGATGGCGCCGGTGACCTTGTCCTGCGGGACGTTGAAATCGACGCGCATGAGCACGCGTTTGCCGGAGAGGTCGAGGTCGCGGATGGATTTGAAATTAGACATGATCGGAAGAAGTAGTGAGTAGCGGGTAGCGAGTAGTGCGTAGATTCGAACTCGGAAAAGAAAAACGAGTAGGAGCGGCGATCGCGGCGGGATGCTCGCTACTCGCTACTCACTACTCGCAACTTTGAAAGCGCTGTAGGCGCTTAGAGCTTCGCCGCGATCTTCTTCGTGAGATCGACGACGCGGTTAGAGTAGCCCCACTCGTTGTCATACCACGAGACGAGCTTGAAGAACTTGCTGTTGAGTTCGATCGAGGAGCCGGCGTCGTAGATCGACGACTGCTTGTCGTGGATGAAGTCGGAGGAAACGACTTCGTCGCTCGTATAACCGAGGATGCCCTTCAGGTAGGTCTCAGACGCGTTCTTGATGGCGGCGTTGATTTCCTTGAGGGAGGTTTCCTTGGTAGAACGGAAGGTGAGATCCACGACGGAAACCGTCGGGGTCGGCACGCGGAAGGACATGCCGGTGAGCTTGCCCTTGGTCTCGGGGAGAACGAGCGCGGTAGCCTTGGCGGCGCCGGTGCTGGACGGGATAATGTTGATGGCGGCGGAACGGCCACCCTTCCAGTCCTTCTTAGAAGGGCCGTCCACGGTCTTCTGGGTGGCGGTGTAGGAGTGGATCGTGGTCATGAGGCCTTCCTCGAGGCCGAAACCTTCTTTGAGGAGCACGTGGACGAGCGGCGCGAGGCAGTTCGTGGTGCAGGAGGCGTTGGAGATGATGCTGTGGACCGCGAGGTCGAGCTTCTCGTCGTTCACGCCCATGACGATGGTGATGTCTTCGCCCTTGGCTGGCGCGGAGATGATGACCTTCTTGGCGCCGGCGGTGATGTGGCCCTTGGCTTTTTCCGCCTCGGTGAAGAGACCCGTGGACTCGATCACGATGTCGATCCCGAGCTTGGCCCATGGCAATTCGGCGGGAGACTTGGCGGAAACGACGAGGATGTCCTTGCCGTTGACCACGAGCACATCGTCCTCGAGCTTGTCGGGCGAAGATTTCTTGGAGGAGACGGTGCCAGCAAATTTGCCCTGCGTGGAGTCGTATTTGACGAGGTAGGCGAGGTTATCTGCGGGGACGATATCGCCGACGGCAACCACATCGAGCGTGGTGCCGAGAAGGCCCTGCTCGACGAGAGCGCGGAAGACGAGACGACCGATGCGACCGAAACCATTGATTGCGACTTTGACTGCCATGGGAGACTCCGTGTTTTTAGGTGTTGTTTGCTGATCGGGACTGAATGATTCCGCGCAAGCGCGGAGACGAGTGAAAGAACAGCGCCCGCGCGCGGTTGCAAGGGGTTTTGACGCCGGAGTGTGTCAGCGGTCACTCGCTCAACCAGAGACCGCAACCCAGCGCAGGAATTTGGAGGGAGGACTCGACCGGAGCCATCGCCGGATGGCTGGCGCCGGAGTAGAAACGATCCTGGTCGGCGAGCTGTCGCCAGGCGCCGCAGGCAGGGAGGTCCTCGGGGAGAGCCAGAGTGACATCGCCCAGAGTGGCGTTGACCGCAAAGAGCAGACGCTCAGGGCCGAGCGAGCGGTCGGCGTTATAGATGACCGCCAGCGCCGGAGAAGAATTGGAGCGGAAGAACTGAAAAAAACTCTCGTTGGGCCGCTTGAAGTGTCGCAGGAGTCGGCCGAGTTCGCTGCGGCGGAACGCGATCCAGTCCGCGAAATACGCGTGGGTGCTCAGGTGGCGGTAGAGGCGGCGGTAATCAAGGGCGTTGAGGTCGCCGCGCAGGTAGGTGTTGTTTACGCCCTGTTTCGAACGCAGGAAATCCTGCCCTGCGGCGAGCATGGGAATGCCCAGCGACATAAAGAGGACCGCCGCCATGAGGTGCGTGCGGCTGCGGTCATCGGGGGTGGGCGTGGAGCCGTCGTTGCCGGAATTTTCCGTGATGACGTCGAGCCAGCAGCGGTCGTCGTGCGACTCGGTGTAGTTCACGGTCTGCGCCGGCCATTTGGCAAAATACCACGGCGAACCCCGCAGGTAATACTCGAGACGCTCGGAAGCTCCGCTGCCGCGCACATAGTCGCGCACGAAGTCACGATAGCCGTCATTCCACGAAGCCCAGCCGGTGTCGCGCAGGGCGCCGGCGATGTGTCCGCGAAAACTCCACGGCTCGGCGATCAGAATCACGTCGGGCTTCACGCGTTTCACCGCCACCTCGATGTCGCGCAACACATCGGCGCCGAGCAATTCGGCCAGATCGAAGCGGAAACCATCCACGCCGAAGGCCTCGATGAGGTGGAGACAACTGTCGATGATGAGCCGCTTGGCCATGGCCGATCGGGCACGCACGTCGTTGCCGCAACCGCTCCAGTTGGCGAGATCCCCGGCTGCGTCCTGCTCGAAATAATAACGCCGGTCGATGAAGAGCAGGTGCGCCGGCACGCCCACGTGGTTGTAAACGACATCAAGCAACACCGCCATGCCGCGACGGTGAAAGGCGCGCACCAGCGCTTGGAACTCATGCACGCCCGAGGCTTTCGTCGGCTCGAGCGCGTAAGCACTCGCGGGCGCGAACCAGTTGTTCGTCATGTAACCCCAGTGATATTCCTCGGTGGTGAGATTATCGAATTCCTGCACGGGTTGCAGCTCGACGCAGTTCACACCGAGGTGATGCAGGTAAAATTCCGGGCTCTCGACCCACTTGGTCAGGCCCGTGAAGCCGCGACGCTCATCGGGCGTCGCTTTTACCGGTGCGTGGACCACGAGATCGCGCACGTGGGCCTCGACAATGATGAGATCGTGCCACGCCGGGGTTTTAAATTCGCGGTCGCCCTCCCCCACCCACGCGCGGTCGAGCACGATGCCGGGTCCGTCCCGCGTCGCCGAAGCCAACGCGTAGGGATCAAGCACCGCCATCGTGGGATCGAAGCGCCCCGGGCCCTCGCGCACGCCATCGATCACATACCAATAAAACCAACCGTGCAGATTTTGCCCGAGTGCGATTTCCCAAACTCCCGCCGCACCGTCGGCATCGGCGCGACGCGCCAGTTCGAATCCCTGCGCGCCCGCGCGCTGCGCGAGATCGTCGCAGAAAAAAAGCTTCACGCTGCGGGCGCGCGGCGCAAAAAGCCGAAACACCGTCTCGGTGCCGCGCACCAACGCACCCAGCGGCAGATCGCTTTTGAGTTCGTAGAAGAAATTGCGCGGCGCGATCGGCACGACCTCCGATTCCACCTTGTTCGCCCAAGCGACCGACCACGCTTCGGAGAGTTCGAGGGGCTGAGTGAGCGTGAACCGCCACAGATGCCGGCCCGTGCGGTCGGGATCGATCACGCGATTCAGGTTTCCGCCCGCATCGCGGACAACGTTCGGCGCCTCGGCGGGCAGGCCGAGCCATTGATGCTCTCCCGTGACAAATTTGAAACGTTGGCCGGGCGGATTAAGAAACGCCACCGCCGGGCCCGACCACAAGAGGACCTGCTCACCATCGAGCACGGCCGGCCGCAACCGCCACTCCTCGCGACCGACCGCTTCCTGCCAGCCGTTGAAATCTCCCGCCACATATACCGTATCGCGTTTTTCGTCGATGACCGAGCCGTGCTCCGGGGTGACCGCGAAGACCATCTCGCCGGCCGCATTGACGAAGTAGCGGTAGGAAATCGCCGCCATCAGCCCCGAATCCACCGTCAGCCCCGCCGGCGCCGGACACTGATCGCCCAGCGTAAAGCGCGGCGGCCGCGTCGAGCGCCAGTCGCGGTCAAGTTCCACCACCCCCGTGGTGAGCGATTCTAGCCAGGCGCTGACGATGCGGTGCGCGGATTCTGCCATGCGGAAGGTAAAAGCAATTGCCGCGCCGCGCCGCGCACAAGCGGAAACCGGAGCGGTGATGCCCGGTTGCACGGCGACGCGCGACCCGACGTTCATTTGACAAAGCGCGCCGCGCCCGCGTCGTTTTGCTCTTCAACAACGTGGCCGCCCGCGAAAAAATTCTTGTCGCCCTCTCCGGTGGAGTGGACAGCTCCGTCGCCGCCCTGCTCCTCCAGCAGCAGGGCCACGACCTTGTGGGCGCCTACATGAAGAACTGGATCAACGAGGACAACGTGATCGGCCACTGCCCGTGGCAGCAGGACATCGAGGACGCCCAACGCGTGGCCGACCAGATCGGCATCGAGTTTCAAGTCGTCAACCTCATGCGCGACTACCGTGAGCGCGTCGTCCAATACCTGCTCGACGGCTACGCGCGCGGTCTCACTCCGAATCCCGATGTGATGTGCAACCGCGAGATCAAGTTTGGCGTGCTGCGTGCCTGGGCGAAGGATCACGGCTTCAGCGCGGTCGCCACCGGCCACTATGCGCGCCGCGTCGTGCAGCCCGACGGGCGCTGCGATCTCCTCGAAGGCGTCGATAAAAACAAGGATCAGTCCTACTTCCTCGCGCTGCTCGATCAGGCCCAGCTTCGCGACGCGCGTTTCCCCATCGGCCATTTGGAAAAGCCCGAGCTCCGTCGCCTCGCCCGCGACGCCGGCCTCGTCACCGCCGAAAAAAAAGACAGCCAGGGCATCTGCTTCATCGGCGAGGTGAAGATGCACGATTTCCTCCACGCCTACGTGCCGGAGAAACCCGGCCCCATCCTCCGCGCCGGCGACGAGCGCCGACTCGGCGAACACCGCGGGCTGCACTATTACACGCTCGGCCAGCGCAAGGGCATCGGCGTGCCGTCCAATACCGATGGTCAGGCCTACGTCGTCGTCGGTAAACGTGCCGCCGACAACGCCCTGCTCGTCGCTTTCGACCAGCCTGACGCGCCCGGACTTTTTCAAACCGAGGTGCGCGTGCATGGCCTCAGCTGGACCGATATGCCCGTCACTACCTCGCGTTTACTCGACGGCCGCGTGCGCTATCGCGACCCACGCACACCGCTGGAGTTTATCCCCGAGGCCGACGGCACGGCGCGGGTGATCTTCCGCGTGCCGCAGCGTGCGCTCGCCAGTGGCCAGATCTTTGCCCTGTATGAAGGCGAACGGCTGCTCGGCGGCGGCGTTTATCGGTAACGCCCCATTGCGATCACCCCGTCATGAATCTGCTGGGCCCCTTAAATCGCTTCGCGGATCACGAATCCCTCCAGCCCGATCTGGCCCGCGCCATCCGCGCGACCGTTGCTTTCATGGTGCCGCTGATCGCGGCGCGCGCGGGCTGGCTGACGCTTGAGGCCACCTTCGTCGCCATCGCCGCGCAGAACATCGCGATGATCGATGTGCGCGGCGCCTACCGCTTCCGTCTTGGTCTGCTCGTGGCAATGACGGCCATCCTCACGGGAGCCGTTTCGCTCGGCTCAGTTTCCGGAGATCATCTCATCACCGCTGTGCTGGCCACCGGTCTCATGGCGCTCGGCGCGGGGCTGTGGCGACACCTGAGCGCTGACTACGGCTTCGCCCTCGGGCTCTCGTCCATTCTCCTTTTCTTCATCGCACTCGTGACGCCGGGCGCATCTGCCCACACCGGGCAACACGCGCTGGCCGCGCTCTTCGGCGGCGCCTGGGGCTTGCTGCTCCAGGTGGCCAACTGGCCGTTTCGCCCACAACACCCGTTGCGGCAGTCCGTCGCCGAGAGCTGGGTCGCCACTGCCGATTTATTTGCGGCGATGATGACGCCGGAATCCGGCGCGGCCGCCGATACCCAGCGCAAGATCCTCGAACACGAAGCCACGCTCCGGGCGATGCTCGACAAGACCGAGAAGACCCTTGAGCACTCGGCGGGAGCCCGCGCGCGCCCGATGATCGCGCGCCTCATCACCCTCAACAGCAATGCCGCCCGCCTCGCCACGCGCGTGGGCGCGTTTCACAGCGCGTTTGAAACGGCCGAGGTCCGTCCCGAAATCGCGGCCCTCACCTCGGCGCTTCAGCCCGTCTTAAACGCGCTCACGAACACCGCGCGCACCGTCGCTCTCGCCGTCGTGTCGCGCCAGCCGGCGCACCTCGCCACCTTCGATGTGCGCGCGCGCCGATTGAAACATCTCATTGCTGCGTTGCAGGCGCGCATCGCGGCCCAGACGGCCAATGACAGCACGAGCGCACAACTCGCCGATCTCCTCCGCCAAATCGAAAGCCAACTCGTGGCCGCGAGTGAGGCATTGCGCGCCACGCTGGATCGAGCGGCGGAGCGAGCGGCGTTTTCGCTCGAGCTGTTCGACCTACACACCTGGACGCTGCGCCCTCTTGCCTCGGCGTTGAATTTCAGCACGAACTTTGACCGCGCGCTCGTGCGCTACACCGCACGTATCGCCGTGTTGATGATGGCCGGAACGGCGGTCTTTCGTTACCTCGCCCTGCCCCATGGCTACTGGCTGCCCTTCACGATGGTCGTGGTGCTCCAGCCCGACTTCGGTTCGACCCGGCAACGTGCCGCGCAACGCGGCTTGGGCACACTCATCGGCAGCATTTTCGGCAGCGGACTGCTCTGGCTGAAACTGTCTCCCACCATGCTCGTGTGGGCCACGGCCCCCATGGTCTTCGGCTTCGGCTTTTTTGTGAAGCGGAACTACGCCGTCGCGGTTTTCTTCGTCACCATCTTTGTCGTGTTGCTCACGGAAGCCACCGGGCCAGTCACGCTCGCATTCACCGCCGAGCGACTCATCAGCACCGTCGCCGGCGGTGCCCTCGCCCTCGGCGCCGCCCTGCTTTTCTGGCCGGCATGGGAGCGTGATCGCTTGCCCCCAATTCTCGCCAAGGCCCTGCGCGCCAACCGGGTCTACCTCGATGTGCTCGCGCTGCGACTCGCGCACGGAGGTGCCAACGACGCCGAAGTCACCGTCGCCAAACGCGCCGCCGAAACAGCCAACAGCGACGTGTTCTCCTCGCTCCAACGCATGATCGGAGACCCAAAAAATCAGCAGGAGCGTCTCGAACAGGCGGCGGCTCTCGCCAACGGCAATCAGCGGCTCACCCGCGCATTTAATGTGCTCGCGCTGCACCTAAATCCCGGCGCGCCCGTCACCCATCCGACCGTCACCGTCTTCACTAAACTCGCGGCCGAGATTTTCGAAACCCTGGCGCTTTCCATCGAAATCCCGGGCTCCTCCATGTCGGCCGGCGTGGCGCTCCGCCAGTCCCTGAACTCTCTAAAATTCCCCGCACCGGGCGTAACCGAAAACGATGAAGCTAAACGCACGCAGTGGATTTTCACGCAGTTTGGCCGGGCGACGACCGAGTTGAGCGCCATGTTGCTCACCGAGGAGGCCGCTAGCGCAGAGACGACAGCGCCAAACTCAGCGCAAACGCGATAAACACGATCCCGAGCGCGCGATCCACCCAATGGCCGTGCCGGAGAAATGTCGCCCTCACGGCAGTCCGCGTGAACACGACTGAAACGAAGCTAAACCACCCGATCGTGGCCGCCGCCATCCACAGCCCATAACCGGTCTGCACCCACTTCGGTGTTCCGGGATCAATTACGGTCACAAAGAGCGCCACGAAAAAGAGCGTTACTTTGGGATTGAGCGCGTTGGTGAGAAACCCCGTGACCCACGCCGCGCCGGCCGCCGGCGGAGTTATTGGCGTGCCATCCATTGTCGCGTCCGCGCGGGGCCGGGTGCGGAGCGCCTGCACCCCGAGCCACGCCATGTAGAGCACCCCGGCGGATTTCACCGCTGCAAATACGACCGGCGAGCTCTTCAAAATTAACCCGATTCCCAACAGCGAATACGCGACGTGCAACAAAATCGCCGTGCCCACGCCTACACTCGTCCAGATCGCGATGCGGCGCCCGTGTCGCAGGCTTTGACGGAGGACGATGGCGAAATCAGGTCCCGGACTGGCGACCGCGAGGAGGTGCGCCAGCGCGACCTTAGAAAACTCGAACCAATAATCGTGCACCGCCGCCCGCCGGTTAGAGACCGACTTCCTTGAACATCTGGGAGGCCAGCATGGAGTCCAACTGGCGACCCTGCACGAAAGCCCGCACCGCCTGGTCGTCGCCGTGCTTTTTCTCGATCTTCACGAGCAGAGCACGGGCGTCGTCGGCGCGCCCCAAAAGCGCCAGCGCATAGACCTGTTGCAGGTAAGGCTGGGCGACGGCCGGCTTGAGTTTATAGGCAGCCTCAAAGGCATGCAGCGCCGATTCGTAGGCTTGCTTGGCGGTGGCGCGCTGGCCGAGGCGCACGCGCATCGAGCCGAGGCTGATCCAGTAGTTACCGTTGTCGAATTCGAGCGCAGTGGCCTTTGCGAGCAACGTTTCGGCGCGGGCAAAATCGCGGACCGACATCGCAAACTGCGCTTCACTGACGAGATTGGCCGCCTCTTTCCTCTGAATCGAAGTGATGCTCGCGGCCTTCGGTTTGCAGCCGAAAAAAGCGAGCGTCAGCAACGCACACAGGAAGACAGAAAGTGGCTTGATCATGGCCCCAGAACGGCGCAAGGGCGCGCGGGCGTCAATGACAGCGGCGCAGCGGGCGGCGCGGCGCGGGCGGGGGGACACGAGCAAAAGCTACGGCTCGGATCAAATGACCAGCTTTGGCCGCGCGCGGAGCGCCCGGCCCACCGGTGCCACCGACTCACATATCCGGCGGGACAGTGGCGATGGCTTCTTCGAGGGTCGTGAGACCGTCTTTCACCTTGAGCAGGCTGTCTTGGTGAAGAGTCTTCATGCCGTTGCGCATCGCGATTTTCTTCAGCTCGGCAGCCTCAAGCTCCTTGTTGATGGCGGAGATGAGTTCCTCGTTGGAAGTCATCAGCTCGTGAATACCGACGCGGCCCTTGTAGCCGCTGTTGCCGCACTTCGGGCAGCCCTTGGGACTCGCCTTGAAAATCTGGCCACTCCAGCCGATGCCTTTTTCCAAAATCTCCTTTTCGCGGCCTTCCGGTTGGTAGGTGATGCGGCAGGTCTTGCAGACGCGGCGCATGAGGCGCTGGGCGCAAACACAGAGCAGCGACGACGAGATCATGAACGGCTCGATGCCCATGTCGGTGAGACGGGAGATCGTAGTCGGCGCGTCGTTGGTGTGGAGCGTGGAGATGAGCAAGTGACCGGTGAGCGCGGCCTCGATGGCGATGCCGGCCGTCTCCTTGTCGCGAATTTCGCCTACGAGAATGATGTCGGGGTCCTGGCGGAGAAAAGCACGCAGCGCCGAGGCAAACGTGAGGCCAATCTGGCGATGCATCTGCATCTGGTTGAGGCCGGGCAGGGTGTATTCAATCGGGTCTTCGGCGGTGCGGATGACGATGTCCGAAGTGTTCACCTCGTTGAGCGCTGAGTAGAGCGTCATGGACTTACCGGAGCCGGTCGGTCCGCAATGCAGAATCATACCGTAAGGCTGACGAATGCAGTCGCGGTAGCGGGCGAGATTCTCCTCGGAAAAACCGAGCGCGGTGAGCGGCAGCGTGCTCTTCTGCTTGTCGAGAATACGCATGACCACGCCTTCGCCGTGATTCAGCGGCGAAGTCGAAACACGAAGGTCGAGATCGAGGCCTTTCTTGGTGTATTGCTTGAAAACGATACGACCGTCCTGCGGCAACCGACGCTCCGAGATGTCGAGGTTACACATGATCTTCAGGCGGGCGACGAGCGCCGGCCCGACCTTCTTGGGCAGACGGAGCTTTTCGGAACAGATGCCGTCGATGCGGTAACGGACGACGATGTCTTTTTCCTGCGGTTCGATATGAATATCGCTCGTGCCGGTGTAGTAGGCGTCCTCGATGATGCGGTTGGCGATCTGGATGATGGGGCCGGACTCTTCGTTAACGTCATCGGCTTGGAGATCGGCTTCGACTTCGCCGCCACCGAACTCGGCGCCGATCTGCTGCACGACATCATCGAAGCCGGCGGGACGCTCCTGTCCTTTGGCGAATTTTTCGCGGATGTCCTTCTCACGGGCGAGCAGACGGACGACGCGTTTGCCGGTCATCTCCTGGATCTTCGTCGGCAGCGCCACCTCGAAAGGGTTGGCGAACGCGACCAAGAGCAGATCGCCCACCATGCCCACAGGCAGGACGAGATTCTGCTGGCAAAAATCCTGCGGGATGCGCTCGAACGTCGTCGAAGTCAGCTTGAAGCGGCTGATATTATAAGGCGCGAGATTCACCGCGCGGGCCTTCGCGACGAGGAATTGGAAAGGCGTGATCTTGTAGTCGTCCTGGAGGAGGCGGTCGAGCGCGTCGCCGTTGAGATCCTCGGGGCGGGCGGCGATGGCATCGCGCTGCTCGGAAGTGATTCGCGACATCTCCACGAGTTGCGCGACGATCTGGGATTGGACTTTGCCGAGAGGCATGGCGGAAAATCAGGAGGCCTTGGCAACCGACTTTGACGGGGAGGGTTTGGCGGTCGCCTTGGTGGGCGTGGCAAAGGGCGGGGTGGTGCCGCCCGCTTTCGCGGTAGCCGGAGTCTTGGTGGCGAACGGAGAACGCGTGTTCGCAGCCTCGGCTTCGGCGCGTTCTAGGAAATCTGCGATACTCTCAAGCGTCGTGCCATACCACAGGACCGGGCCGGGGAACTGCTTCTCCCAATAATTACGCACCGCCGGGCTGAGATAATAGGCGGTCGCGATAAACGTGAAATCTTCCTCTTGGTCGAACGGCACCGACCACGTGGCCCAGGCGGCGCCGCGATCCATGCCCTTCTTCAAATCCTCGGAGACATCGTATTCGCGCAAGTCCACGAGACCGACCCCCTCGGACTCGACGAGGTGTGAGAGCACGTCTTCCTCGCGAACGACTTTCATCTCGTAAGCGAGGACGCCGAGCACCGTGCTCTGCCGGGGCTGGTTGGTGGCTACTATTTCCAGGAGACGGTCGTTCGCTTTTTCGAGATCCTCGATCTTCACCAGATTATGATCCACCAGCGCCGCACCGAGGCGGCGGTTGGCATTCATCAGCAGCGAACGGTGTTCGGTGGACATGGCGGGCACGAAAGCAGGTTTCGTCAGCGCGCGTTCTTACGCGATTTTTTTTCGCTCACGCGGAACGCCGTGACGCGCTTTAACAAGTCTTTCTTAAGCTTCTCGAGTCCGTCGCCGGTGCTGCAGGAAATCTCGATCACATCGACCTTATGGCGCTTTTTGAATTTCACGAGCTGCGCCGCCGCCTCGGGCTTGTCCATCTTGTTGGCAGCAACGAGGCGGGGTTTGTCGAGGAGAGCGGGGTCGTAGAGTTTCAGCTCGTTGAGGAGATGCTTGTAATCATCGCGCGGGTCGCGGGCGTCGGTGCCCGCCATGTCGATGATGAGAATGAGCACGGCGCAGCGCTCGATGTGGCGGAGAAACCGGTGGCCGAGGCCGCGGTTCTCGTTAGCGCCCTCGATGAGGCCGGGGATGTCGGCGAGGAGCAGGTGGCGGTGACCTTTTTTTACGTCGAGAAAGTCGATCACGCCGATCTGCGGATGCAGGGTCGTGAACGGATAGGCCGCCATCTTCGGGCGTGCCTTGGTGATGGCGTTGGTGAGCGAGGATTTTCCGGCGTTGGGAAAACCCACGAGACCGACATCTGCGATGCTCTTCAGGACGAGGCGGTAGGCGCCCTTGCCGCCGTCGAGACCGTCGTTGGCGCGCTTGGGGGCACGGTTGGTGGAGTTCTTAAAGTGAGTGTTGCCCCAGCCGCCGTTGCCACCCTTGCAGAGGATGACCCGCTGGCCTTCCTCGACGATCTCGGCGACGGGCAACTCGGTTGCCTGGTCAATCACGATGGTCCCGAGCGGCATCCGCAATTCGGCGGATTTACCTTCGTGACCATTGCAATCTTTGCCCATGCCGTGCTGTCCGCGCTCGGCGCGCCAGTGCGGTTGGTATTTATAATCGACGAGATTATTGGTGTTTACGTCGCCCACGAGGATAACGTCGCCGCCGCGGCCGCCGTCGCCACCGTTGGGGCCGCCCCAGGGTTCGTATTTCTCGCGGCGAAACGAAACGCAGCCACGCCCGCCGTCACCGGCAGCTACTTTAATTACACATTCGTCAACAAACATGGCGTCACGATGCAGATGGTTCCGCCTTTGCCAAGGGGGGTCTTAAAATGCAGTCCGCCTGCACTCAGAGGGCGTCTAAAAAGGTAGGGTTGCCTGCGGCGGATCGAAAGTGGCACGGGCGTCCCGCCCGTGGGTTCGGAACATGGGCGGGACGCCCATGTCACGACGGACCAGATCGGAGACCTTTTTAGACGCCCTCTCAGAGGACGACCTTGATACCCTTGCGCAGGTAGGTGGGGACGTCGAGGTCCTGGCCGTCGAACAGATTGCGGTCGGTCTTCTCGAAATGCCCGCGGCTCTCGACTTCGCCGAAACCAAACTCGTCCTGGTCCAACTTATCAGCGGCTGCGGCCGCAGCGGCGGCATCAATTGTCGCGGCTTCTCCGGCGAGGGCCAGCTCCGGGACGGGCGAGCTCACGGCACGACCCGGCTGAAGCGGAGTAGGCTCGGGCCGGCCAAGCGGAGCGCGGGTGCGCGCCGAGACGGCGAGGCGACGGGTGAGCCCACTGCGACCGCCGAGGTCACTCGTGCCGAGGACGCAGATCTCCACGCGCTGCTGCATGGCCTCGTCGATCACAGCGCCCATGATGATGTGCGAATCGCGGCCAAATTTTTCGGCGATGGCGCTCATCAGGTCGTTGACCTTGGGGAGCGTGAGATCGGTGCCGCCGACGATGTTGACGAGGAGCCGGTCGGCTTTGCGGGAAAACTCCGGGGTGTGGAGCAACGGGCAAAGCTTGAGGCTTTCGATGGCGTCAGCCGCTGCGTTTTCGCCCGCGCCTTCGCCCAAGCCAAAAAGGGTTTTGCCGCCGCGCTGTTGGAAGGCCTGACGGAGGGTAGTGAAATCGAGGTTGATGAGGCCGGTCTTCATCAGCATCGCCCAGATGGATTTCACACCGCGGCCGATCCACTCGTCGGCGCGCGCGAAGGAATCGAGGACCGTCTCATTTTCCCCAGCTTCCTGGAGGAGAATATCATTGGGCAGCGGGATGACGGCGTCGCAGACCTTGCGGAGCGCGAGCAGACCTTCCTCGGCCTGCTTGAGGCGGCGGCCGCCTTCGAAACTGAATGGCATCGTGACGAAGGCGATGACGAGCGCGCCCGTCTCGGCGGCAATCTCGGCGACGGTGGGCGCGGCGCCACTGCCCGTGCCGCCGCCCATGCCGGCGATGAGGAAGACGAGGTCGCAGTCTTTCACCACGGTGGAGATTTTCTCGCGATCCGCCTCGGCGGCTTCGCGACCGAGTTCGGGGTCGCCGCCGGCGCCAAGACCGCGGGTGACGCTCATGCCGATGAGGACCTTATCCTGCACGGGTGAACTCGCGAGGGCCTGATAATCTGTGTTGATGACCGCGAGTTGGAGGCTCTCGAGGTTTTCCATTTTAAGGCGGTCAACCGCATTGGCGCCGGCGCCGCCGACGCCGACGAGCTTGATGGCGACATTACGGTCGGCGAGGAGTCCGTGGCCGAGGGGAAGTTCGTTGAGATTCATGGCGCGACTCAGGAGGTGGCGAAGAGACGGGACACGCTGTGGAGGAAACCGGTCTTACGGCGCGACGGCGCGGATTTCTCACCCTGCGCGCTGACGCCGTAATAGAGGAGACCCAGCGCGGTGTGATAACCGGGCTCGCGGAGATTTTCCGCGACCCAGGTGGGCGCTTCGCCGAGATGGGCAGAAACTCCGAAAACCTTGGCGGCGCACTCGGCGATACCGGGGAGTTTCGCGGTGCCGCCGGTAAGGACAACGCCGGCCTGGCAAGTGTCGGGTGAAAAAGAGTGACCGAGCTTTTTCTTCACGACCTCAAGCAACTCCCAAGTGCGGGCGGACGTGATCTGCTCGATGGCGTAGCGTGGGAACTGGCGGTCGCCGATGGCGAAGTTGCCGTCGAGCCAGACTTTTTCGGTTTTGTCGCGCGCCTGCAAAATCGCGCGGCCGTGGCGGAGTTTGAGCTTCTCGGCCTGGCCCTCGGTAAGGCGGAGACCGAGACTGAGATCGTTGGTGAGATGCGTGCCGCCGACGGGAACAACGCCCGTAGTGTGGGCAACGCCATCGCGGTAGAGAACGAAATCCGTGGTGCCGGCGCCGATGTCGATCGCGAGCACACCATTTTGCCGCTCTTCGGCGGTGGTGATCATGTGACCCGAGGCGAGGCTCGCGAGGACCAGTTCGCGGACCTCAAGGTTGAAGCCGCGAATGACGTGAATGTTGTCGGCGAGACGCTGTTCCTGACCGTGAACGTTCCAGTAGCCGACTTCGAGTTTCTGGCCGACGAGGTTTTCCGGGCAGGTCGGCACAAGCCGGCCATCGACGCGGAAAGGGCGGCGGATGTTATGCACCACCATGCGGCCGGGAGGGAGTTCCTTCGACTTGGCGAGATCGCAGACCGTGCGGATGTCGTCACGGTCGATCATGTTGTCGGCCGACTTCACGTTAACGGCGGCTTCGTTGTAAAAACCTTCGAGGTGGCCGCCGGTCTGGGCGAGGAAAACGAGTTCGATGCGCTCACCGGCGTCGCGCTCAGCGAGTTCGAGGGCGCTGTGCGTGCAGTCGCTGGCGGCCTTGTAATCGACGACGGCGCCCTTGATGACGCCGCGTGAAGCGCATTCGCCGCGACCGATGATGGCGAGTTCGCGTCCGTTATATTCGCCGATGAGGGCGGTGACTTTCGAGGTGCCGATTTCGACGGCACCGATAAAGGTGGGTTTAGAACTCACGGGTCGTTTTTGACTTGGTGGAGAAGTTACCGAAGGCAGGAAGATACGGGGGGGCGGTCTTGCGTGCGGCCGGCTTCGCGGAGGACGTGGACTTGCCGGCGGGAAGCACGGGGATGATGGGCTGATCCATCGTGACGGTCACATCGCGGCCGTTGGCTAGATTGATGCGGGTGAACACGGCGCCCTGGGCCATGAGTTTGTCCATCGCGAGGTCGAGATTCGCGATCTGGGAGAAATAATCGGATGTGGCGCTGAACACGACGGTCGCGCCCGAGATGGTGCGGATGTCGATCTCGGCGTCGGTGTTGAGGCGGGCCAGCGAGACGACGCGCCAGGTGGCGTAGAGGTGTTCGGCCTCCAGTTTGGCCTTGCCGAGGAGTTCCGCGACGACGCCCATGCCGGAGATGGGCTGGAAGCCATCGCCATCGCGCGACAGCTTGAGCGTTTCAATCCAGGGCAGAGTCTCCAGCAATTCGGCCTCGTAACCGACGCCGTTGAAGACCACGCCATCACGCGCCACGAGTAACGCCTTGGGCTCGCCTGCGGGCATGACGCGCGCGATGGGCGAGCGTTCGGTGATGCGGACTTTGAGCGTGGCGGGGAAAACCTTAGTGAGGACAGCGGTGTTGACCTGGCCCTGCGCGAGGAGGCGTTCGCGGAGCTGCTCCAGATCGAGACTCATCAGCGTGGCGTTCTTCGGCAAAGCGAGCGTGCGGGTGAGCCACTGGGGATCGGAGGCGAGAAACCCGTTGGTCTCAAACTTCGGCGCATTGAGGGGGACCGCGGCGACCGCGGGGGCGTTGCGGGGATTTTCACGCAGCGCGCGGGTGACCTGCCAGCCGCCGAAGGCCACTCCGGCGAGCACGGAAACGGTGAGCGAGAAACGCAGCGTGGACAAGACGAGCCGGCGCCGGCCCTCGCGCGACATGGCGCGCGGTTTCACCGGTTGGGGAATGTCTCTCCAACTGCGGGCGGTGGGGGGGGTGTGGGTGTCTAGGCGCACAAAAATTTTAGCGAGATGTCGCCGCCGAAAAACGCCCCAGCGCAGGCATCACCAACTCACGAACCAAAGCCGTGAAATCCAAGCCCGCGCAGCGCGCACTCATCGGCAGCAAACTCGTTTCTTTCATGCCGGGGAGCGTATTGATTTCGAGCAAATAAAGCTCTCCGACGCCGACTAAAATAAAATCGACGCGCGCGTAGTCGCGGCAGCCACACGCGGCGAAGGCGGATTCGGCGGCGCGTTGCACGGCGAGCGTGGTCGCGGCATCGAGCGGCGCGGGGGCGAAATACTCGGTGGCGCCTTTCGTGTATTTGCTGGCGTAGTCATAGACGCCGGACTTCGGGCGGATTTCAACGACGCCCATCGCGGCGCCGCGCAACACGCCGACGGAGAGCTCGCGGCCGACGAGACGACGCTCGGCGAGCCATGAACCCGGGGTGAGCTGAGCGAGCGAAGCGGCGAGCTCGACGCGGGTGAGATTGATGGTGAGACCGACGCTGCTCCCCTCGTCATTGGGCTTGAGGACGACCTGCTCGCCGAGTTGCGCGATGAGCGCATCGGCCGTGGGCGTGACGGCGGGGGATTCGGCGGTCGCGGTGGGGGTGGCCGCGACGTTGAAGACCACACCGGGGCCCACCTGCACGCCGCGGGTGGCGGCGGCCTGTTTCGTGCGGGTTTTATCCATCGTGAGCGCGCTGCTGGCGGCGTCGCAGCCGGCGTAGGCGATACCGGCCTCATCGAGGAGGCGTTGCATGGAACCATCTTCGCCAAAGCCGCCGTGCAGAGTCGAGAAGACCACGTGGCGAGCAGGATCGAGACCGGCAGGCAGAGCGTCGGCGGTGAGTTCGAGGAGTTGCGTGGGGAATGCGCGCGCGAGGGCGGCGGCGCTGGTAAGACCGGAGCCGAGCGAGACCTCGCGCTCAGAGGAGGTGCCGCCGGCGAACACGGCGATGATGGGGCTTAGGGAAGACATGGGGAAATTTATGATTTATGATTTTCGATTGATGATTTCTGGCCGGCGGCTCGCGGAGCGAAGGGGCCGTTCAGAGAACGTCGTGCCAGTTTTTTCCGTAGAGGAGGACTTCGGGTTCGAGGTCGATGCCGTGGGCGGCGTGGACGCGGGCGCGGATGCGACGGACGAGGGCGATGAGATCGGCGCTCGTGGCGGCGCCGCGATTGACGATGAAATTTGCGTGGACGGAGGAGACCTCGGCGTCCCCTACCCGCTCGCCCTTGAGTCCGCTTTGATCGATGAGGCGGCCGGCGGAGTTGCCGGGCGGATTCTTGAAAATACAGCCGGCGCTGGGGTCGCGAGGCTGGGATTCCTGACGCTTCTTTTTGTAAACGTCGATCTGGCGGCTGACAGCATCGGTGTCGGCGTGGGCGGCCGGACGGAGGAGCGCGCCGAGAGCGACGGCGTCGTGAAGTTCCGCACAGTGGCGATAATCCACGTGCATCTCGGCGCGAGGCACGGTGCGGATCTCGCCGGCGAGCGTGATGAGCTGCACGGCTTCGACGACGTCGAACATCCAACCACCCATCGCGCCGGCATTCATGCGGAGCGCGCCTCCGATGTTACCGGGAATACCTTCGAGAAACTCGAAGCCGGTGAGGCCGGCCTTGGCGGCGAGGCCGCAGAGGTTTTTCAGACGCAGCCCGGCGCCGGCCCAGGCGCGGCCCTCGGGACGCGGTTCGAAAGTCGCCCACGCCTCGTGGGAGAGCGAGAGGACCAAGCCTTCCACGCCGGAGTCGGGAACGACGAGATTGGAACCGCGGCCGAGGGGAAACACCGCGATGCCGGAGTGGGCGGCGGCGGTGATCAACGTGCGCATATCCTCGGCGCTGCCGGGTTCGGCGTAGAGACGGGCGGCGCCGCCGATGCGGATCGTGGTTTTGGCGGCGAGCGGTTCCTCGCGGGTGAATTTAGCCGTGGCGGTGAGACGCGGCCGCACGGCGGCGATGAAATCGTCCCAATGGAGTTTTGGCGGAAGCGGCGACGCAGACGTCATGCGGTGACATTAGCCTTGAGCGAAGTCGGCGAGGGCGGAGCGGCGAGCGTTTCGAGATCGCGCAGCATGAGATCGAGCGAGTTCGCGCGGTCCATGCGGCGAAGGTTTCCGCGAAATTTGCGGAGCAGCCAGTCGTTGAAAATGATGTCGAGGACTTCGGCGCGGAGGTTGCCGAGGCCGGATTGTTCGAGGACGACACCGCCACCCTGACGTTCGAAGAAGGCGGCGTTGGCGCGCTGGTGATCGTCGGCGGCGTGAGGAAAGGGGATCAGCACGGCGGGCGTCTCGCAGCGGATGAGTTCCGCGATGGAGCCGGCACCGGCGCGGGACACGACGAGGTCGGCCGCGGAGAGGAGTTCGGCGACGCGATCATTGAACGGGACGAACACGGCGCGAATGGGCTCACCGGTCTTGGTGCGCAGTTGGACGGTTTCGTCGGCACCCTTGCCGAGGCCGGTGACGCAGTAGAGTTGAACGCCTTCACTCGCGAGCGAAGCGACGTGGTCGCGCGCCCACTGGTTGAGCGCAGTGGCGCCCTGGCTGCCGCCGAGCAGCACGAGGAGTTTTTGCGCGGGATCGAGACCGAGTGCGGCGCGGGCGGCGGCCTGGGGCGTGCGGATAATCTCGCGGCGGACGGGCGGGCCGGCGTAGCGGGTGGCGGCGGCGCGGACGCTTTCGAGATGCACGCCGGGCGGAAGATAGACGCGCGTGGCGAAGCGACCGAGGACGCGAATGGCCATGCCGGGGACGCGATTCGACTCGTGCAACATCACGGGAAGGCCGGCGAGACGTCCGGCGAACACGACGGGGGCGGAGGTAAAACCACCGAAGCCAACGATGCCATCGGGCGACGTGGCGCGGATGAGCGCGCGACAAAAACGGAGGGCGCGGAGTTGTGAGACCACGCAGCGCAGGAGTTGCGCGGGGCGCCAAGAGAAGCCGGTGCCGGGCATGCGCGCGAAGCGGAGGTGCGGGTATTTCTCGATCAGGCGGGCATCCACTTTCTTCTCGCTGATGAGGAGCGTGGCGGCGTGACCGCGGGCGGCGAGGCCCTCGGCGAGGGCAATGCCGGGAGAGAGATGACCGCCGGTGCCACCGCAGGAGATGAGGAAGTGGCTCATGAGGAAACTTCGCGCATGGCGCGGGATTTTTCAGAGAGGACGGCGCGGCCCCAGGTGCGCTGGGTGTTGAGGATGATGCCGATGAGCAGGCCCATCAGCAGGAGATTGGAAAGACCGGCGCTGATGAACGGCAGCGACATGCCCTTGGTGGGAAACACGCCGGTGACGACACCGAGATTCACGATCGCCTGGAGGCAGATGAGCATGAGGCAGCCGGTCACGAGGAGCAGGTGAAAGAGATTGGGGGCGCGGCGGAGATGCACCATCCCGGCGATGAAGATGATCGCGAAGACGATCACGACGCCGAGGGTGAACCAGAGGCCGAGTTCCTCGCCGACGACGGCGAAGATAAAATCGGTGTGCGCCTCGGGGAGAAAGTTGAGCTGCTGGCGCCCCTGCCCAAGTCCGGCACCATCGGTGCCGCCGGCGGCGTAGGCGGCGAGCGCTTGGTAGAGCTGGTAGGTGCCGCCCTGTTTGTTGCCCTCGACATCGAGGAACGCGACGAAGCGGCGGAGGCGGTTGGGATTGTGGATGACGAGGACGGCGAAGGCACCCACGGCGAGGGCGATCGTGGGCAAAATGTAGCGCCACTTGGCGCCGGCAAGAAAGAGGAGGGTGAGGCCGACGACCAATGCGAGGGCGGCGGTGCCGAAATCGGGCTCAAGGACGATCAGGCCGGTGAACGCGCCGATGAGCGCGAGCGGATAGAGGAAACCGCGGGAAAGCTGACCGATGCGCGTCTGATTGAGTGCGAGGTAGTGAGCGAGGCAGAAGACGAGGGCGAGTTTGGCGAACTCCGAAACTTGGACGCGGATCGAGCCGTAGCCGAGCCAACGGCGACTGCCCTTCACCGAAAGGCCGAGACCTGGGATGAGCACGAGGATCAGGAGGAACAGCGAGATCCCGGCGATCCACCACGAGTAGCGGCGCGCGTAATCGAGATTGATACGGCTGGCGACGAAGCAGAGAAATGCCGCGGCACCCACGCCGATCAGCTGCTTGTGCAGGTAGAAATACGGGCCCTGTTTAAAGGACGCGCTCGCGCTGAAGAGGATGGTGAGACCGAGGATGGTGAGGCCGATGCAGCAGACGACGATCAGTGCAGCGGGATTGACGAGCTGACCGGTGCGAGGGGGAGCGGCGGGCGCGGGCGACATCGAACCGGAGGGCGCGGGGCGAGTAGCTATGGGCGGGAGGACGAGCGGCGAGAGGTCGGCAGGAGTGGGTCTAGAACTTCTTCGGCGCGGGCGCTTCCTCGACCTTGATCACGGGAACATCGGATGCGGGGGCGGATTTGAGACCGGCATCGAGGTCCTGCCCGATCGACGGAATCACAAATAAAGGCTTGGCGGGCTCGGCGGGTTTCACGGGCGCGTCGTTGAACTTCGCCGGAGCCTTGGTGGTGGTAGCCTTGGCCGCGGCCGCCTGCCAGCCGGGGATCGTGAGGATCTGGCCGGGGCGGATCATCTTGGGGTCGGTGATGTTGTTGGCGACGGCGACGTCGCCCTGCTTCACGCCGTATTTTTTCGCGATCACACTGAGGGACTCGCCCATTTTCACGGTGTGTTGAATGGAGTCACCGGCGGGTTTGGCGACGGTGGCGGCGGGCGCGCTCTTCGTGGTGGTCGTGGTGGTGGTGGATGAGTTCGACGAAGAGGCAGCGGCAGGTGCGGGCGCTTTGCCGGGGATGATGAGTTTCTGGCCGGGACGGAGTTGAGCGTTGGCTTTGATGTTGTTGGCGACGGCGATGTCGCCCACGGAAACGTGATTTTTCTTGGAGAGTTCCCAGAGAACGTCGCCTTTAACCACGGTGTAGGTGGTGGCGGGCGTGACACCGGCGATGGGCGTAGCTTCGAGGGCGCTGGCGGCGGGCGTGCCGGGGCGGGTGGGCGTGAAACGCACGCTCGCGACGGCGGGGGCACTGGGGTCGAAGCCGACCGGGGCGGGCGTGAGGGAGGATTGCGTGCCGGTGCCGGAGAAAGGCACCGAGACCACGGGCGCCTCGGGCGCGGGGGTGGCGGAGGTTTCAGCGGCGGACGGCGCGGGCTTGCTCGTGGAGCTGCAGCCGGGATTAGCGAAGATGAGCATCAGCGCGAAGAGGTGAATACCTACAACGATGCCAAAAACACGGATGATTTTCATAGGGAAAGGGGATGATTAGTTAGATTGAAAACGCACGATAAAACGGGGAAACGGAGAGGGAAATCCGCGGGAAGGACCGCAGCGGCGACGAGGGGTTCGACATCAGCGAAGTTTCAGCGTCGCGAGACCGGCGAGCGCGAAGATGAGTGAGAGCACCCAGAAGCGGAGGACGACCTTGGTCTCGGGCCAGCCCTGTTTCTGGAAATGGTGATGGATCGGCGCCATCAGGAAGTAGCGCTTCCCCTCGCCTGTCGGGCTGCGGCGTTTCGTGTATTTGAAATAGCCGACTTGGATGATGACGGAGGCGGCTTCCCAAACGAAAACACCGCCGACGATCACCAGCGTGAGCGGCTGTTGCACCATGAAGGCCATGATGCCGATGAGCCCGCCGAGCGCGAGGGAGCCGGTGTCGCCCATGAACAGCTCGGCGGGATAGGAATTATACCAGAGGAAGGCGAGGCCGGCGCCGACGAGCGCACCGCAGACGACCGCGAGTTCGCCGACTCCGGCCACGTAGGGAATCAACAGGTAATCCGAGATGATGATGTTGCCGGCGACGTAGGCGAGAATGCCGTAAACGAGCGAGACGGAGATGGTGCAACCGATGGCGAGGCCATCGAGGCCGTCGGTGAGGTTGATGGCGTTGCTGAAGCCGACGAGCCAGAGATAGATGAAGATGAAGAGCGCGGGCAGGCCCAGGAGTCCGGTAAAAATATACACGGGGTGCTTTACGAACGGCACCCAGAGTTCGCGGATTTTCTCAGTGCTCGCGGGGTGCCAGAGCAGTGCGGCGAGCGCGATGACGGTGACGAGCGTCTGCCAGATGATCTTCTCGCGTGAGGAGACGCCGTTACGGTTCTTGCGAACGACCTTGAGCCAGTCATCGCGGAAGCCGACGGCGGTGAGCGCGGTGTAAACAAAGAGCGCGACGGCGACCCAGATTTTGGGCTCGGCCCAGAGGAAGGATGCGCCGAACACCGAGGCGAAGATGAGCAGGCCGCCCATGGTGGGCGTGTTCTTTTTGTCGAAACGCTGCGCGAGATCGCCGGTGCGATCATCGTCGTAGTGCTGGCCGAATTTCAGTTTACGCAGCCGGGCGATCAGCCAAGGGCCGATGATGAAACCGATCATCGCGGCGGTGACGGCGGCGCCGACGGTGCGGAACGTCTGCGAGCGAAAGACGCGGAGCGGACCGAAATATTCTTCGAAGGCTGCGAGGTAGCTCAGCATGGCTGAAGATGCGCGGAGGGAAGATTGAGCGCCTTTTCGAGTTGGTAGCGACGGCTGCCTTTCACGAAGACCGCGCCGCGAAAACCGGCGAGACGGGTGGCGATGGCTTCGTGCGTGGAGACGACGGTGAGCTGCGCGGCGGAGTTGGCGTTTTCGAGCGCGCCGGTGCGGACCTCGTCGGCGTGGTCGCCCATGGTGAGCAATTCGTCCTGCGGGCGGAGGTGGAGCGAGCGACCGAGCGACCGATGGTGACGGGCGGCATCGTCACCGAGTTCGGCCATGCCGCCGACGATGAAGAGGCGCGGCTCGGTGGCGGGGGCGACGGCGCAGAACGTCGCGAGTGCGTCGAGCATCGAGGCGGGATTGGCGTTGTAGCAGTCGATGTAGAGCAACTGCGAGGCGGTCTGGCGCCACTCGCCGCGGAGGGGCGCGGGCGCATAGGCGGCGAGACGCGACTGGATGAGGTCGCTTGAGACGCCGAGCCAGAGTGCGGCACAAATCGCGAGCACGGCGTTTTGCGCCATGCCATCGGTGACGCGGTGGAGTGTGAACGTGAGAGGGGGAGGTTCACCGTAGGCGAGAGCGATGGCGGTGGTGTCGCCGCGCTGGGTGATGGCGAAATAAACTTTGTCCTTCGGTGGCGCGGCGGGGCGGATGACCTCGGCAGGCTCGATCACCATTTGGCGGACCGCGAGATCGCGGAAGGCGGGAAACGCGGCGCACTGCGTGGGGAAGATCGCCATGCCGGTCGGGCGCACGGCGGCGGAAAGGCGGGATTTCTCGCGGGCGACGCCGTCGAGCGAACCGAGTTCCTGGATGTGCGCGGCGGCGATAAGGGTGGTGAGCGCGAGGTCGGGCTCGATCATGGCCGCGAGCGGGTCCATCTCGCCGGGGGCGCTGATGCCGGCTTCGATGACGGCGAATTTGTGCTGCGCGGAATCTAGGCGCGTGAGGGTGAGCGGGACGCCGAGGTGGTTATTGAGATTACCCGCAGTCGCGAGGACGGCGCTCGGGGATTCGGAGGTAGTCGCGCCGAGGAGGAGCGCGAGGAGATTCTTGGTGGAAGTTTTTCCCGCGCTACCGGTGACGCCAATGACGGGGCCGGTGAAGGTGCGACGGTGTTCGCGGGCGATAATTTGAAATGCGGCGAGCGGATCGGCGACGACGAGTTGGGGGAGCGCGAGCGCGGGGTTCGGCGTGGAGACCAGTGCCGCGGTGGCGCCGGAAGCGGCGGCGGCGGCGAGGAATTCGTGCCCGTCGCGTGTGGAGGTTTTGAGCGCGACGAAGACTTCGCCGGCGCGCACCGCGCGGGAGTCGATAGCGAAACCGTGCAGCGGCGTGGAGGGAGCCGTCGTCCAGCGGCCGGCGGTCCAGCGGGCAAGTTGGGCTGGAGCGAACGTGGGCATTTTCAGGCGAGGCGCAAAGCGGGCGCGGGCGCGGAGGGCAGGTCAGAGACCAGCCCTACTTTTTGAGCGATGAGTTCGCGGGCGACTTCGCGGTCGTCGAAGGGAACAACCGTGGCGGCGAATTCCTGGTAGCTCTCGTGGCCCTTGCCGGCGATGAGGAGGCAGTCGCCAGGTTTGCAGGTGTCGAGAGCGAGGCTGATCGCACGGCGGCGGTCATCGATCCAGGTGATTTTTTCAGGCGCGGTGACGCCGGGCTGCATGTCGGCGAAGATTCCGGCGACGGTTTCGTTGCGGGGATTATCGGCGGTCGCGATGGCGAAGTCGGCGAATTCCTGGACGGCCCGGACCATGAGAGGGCGCTGGGCGCGGTCGCGGTTGCCGCCGCAGCCGAAGACTACCATCAGGCGGCCGGGTGTGATCGGGCGGAGCATGGCGAGAGCGTTGCGGAGCGCGTTTTCGGTGTGGGCGTAATCCACAAGGACGTTGAAGGGCTGGCCTTCCTCGATGCGCTCCATGCGGCCGGGAACGCTTTTGAGGGCGCGCAGCTTAGCGAGAAAAACAACCGGGTCGCGGCCGAGGCTCCAGGCGGTGGCGATGGCGGCGAGGAGGTTGCTCAGGTTGAAACGGCCGATGAGTGGGGAATCGATCTGCATCGCGCCGGCCGGCCAGATGAGGCGGAAGGTGGTGTGCTTGGAATCGAGGAGGACGTTTTCAGCGCGGACTTGGGCTGCGGGCGTTTCGCCGAAGGTGACGGTGCGGACGTGCGCGGGAATTTTGGTGGCGAGCTGGACGCCGAAAGTGTCGTCGAGATTGACGACGGCGACCTTGGGCGTGGCACCGGTCTCGCCGTTGAAGAGACGCGTTTTGACGTCGAAGTAGGCGGCGAGCGTCTTGTGGTAGTCGAGGTGATCGCGCGTAAGATTGGTGAACACGGCGGCGCCAAATTGGAGGCCGAGCACGCGCTGCTGGTCGATGCCGTGCGAGCTGACTTCCATGACGGCCTGGCGACAGCCGGCATCGCGCATCTGCGCCATCATGCCGTAAATATCGAGGGCCTCGGGCGTGGTGCGGAACGACGGGACGGTGCGATTGCCGAGATCGTAGTTGATCGTGCCGAGGAGGCCGACGCGTTGGTCGCCGTTGAGGAAGTGCTTGATGAGGTGGCTGACGGTGGTCTTACCGCTGGTGCCGGTGACGCCGACGACGGTCATATCGCGGTCGGGGAATTTGAAATAGCGCTGGGAGACGCGGGCAAGGGCGGCGCGGGCATCGGCGACCTGAATGAAAGTGACTTTGGCGGGCGGATGCGCGGGCATCTTTTCCGTAACGACGGCGACGGCACCGCGGCTCATAGCTTCGTCGATGAACAATGCTCCGTCGGCGCGGAGACCGGGGAGCGCGAAGAAGAGGTTGCCCGGCACGACGCGGCGACTGTCGATCACGAGGCCAGAAATGGGACGATCAAGACCGCCCTTGAGGGCGATGATCTCGCCTTCGTGGAAGTAGTCCGAAAGTTTGGGGGCCATTTTGAAGACGCGATTGAGCGCGAGCGTCTCGCCGCGGGTGCGGCGCACGGGGCGCGGCGCGAAGGCGGCGATGAGCGCGTGATTGGATGCGAGATAACCGATCATTGACGGACTCCGGAAAGGGCGAGCAGGGACGGGGGCGACTTGGCGCCGGGCGTGGTTTGGTAAACGGGTTTGATGTCGAGATGGCGGATGAGTTGTTCAGCGAGGTGCTTGAACGGGGGCGCGGCGACCTTGGCCCCGTAAGCGACGCCGTTGGGTGATTTCGCGTCGGCGTCATCAACGATCACAGAGATTACAAGACGGGGATTGCTGGCGGGGAGGAAGCCGATGAAGGACACCACGTGGTGCTTCGAGGAGTATTCGAGACGGGTGCGACCGCGGGAATCGGTGACGGGCAAAAGTTTTTGGGCCGTGCCGGTCTTGCCAGCGACCTGATAGTTTTCGATCGCGGCCTCGGGCGCCGTGCCGTGAGTCGAAGCGACACCCATGAGCATATCCGCCATGATGCGGGCAGTGCGCTCGGTGACGACGCGGGTGCCGGGCTTGGGGTTGAACCGGAAAACAATTTCACCCGAGGAGTCACGAATCTCGCGAATCAGGTTGGGACGTTGCAGGAGTCCGCCACTCGCGATCGTAGCCATCGCCTGATGCATCTGCATGGGAGTGGCTCCGATCGAGTGTCCCATGGGCATGCGCGTGATCGTGAGACCGTCCCATTTTGACGGTGGCTTGAGATCACCGGAGGATTCACCACGCTCAGGAAAGCCCGTGATCTGGCCAAAGCCGAAGGCACGGACGTATTCGTAGAAGCGGTCATCACCCAGACGCATGGCGAGCTGCGCGGCGCCACGATTGCTCGAGTAGCTGATCACCTCGGAGAGCGTGACGTGGCGTGGGTCTTCGAAGCGGTGGTCCTCGATCGGAAATTTGCGCGAGGTCGCGAGCGTCTGCTGTTTTCCACCGACCCAACCCTTGTGGTCAAAGGCAAGGAGCGAAGTATCGAAGGTCGTTGCAGGGGTGACCAAGCCTTCGTTCAGCGCCGCAGCGGCGGCGACGATCTTGAAGACGGAGCCGGGCTCATACTGGTCGGAGATCGCGATGTTACGCATATTCCCCTGCTCTTCCTTGGTAAGCTGATTGTATTTATTGAGGTCGAAGCTCGGGTAGTTGCCCAGCGCGATGATGAAGCCGGTCTTCGGGTCGCTCACGATGATCGTGGCTTTCTCGGGCGAGTATTTCGCAGCGAGGGCGGCCAGTTCTTCGTCCACCATCTGTTGGGCGACCGAGTCGATGGAAAGCTTAACGCTGTAGCCGTGCGAGGCAGGCACTTCGCGGGAGCGGAACTGGGCGAGCTCGACGCGCTTGCCGTCTTTCTCCGACTCGACCCAGCCATTGATGCCATGCAGGTAAATATCAGCGTAGCGCTCGATGCCGGTGATGGCGCGCTCCTCGCGGTCCACGTAGCCGATGACGTGGGCGGCGAGGCCGTTGTTGGGATAGGCGCGGCGGTAAACGCGTTTGCCGTAAACGCCCTTGATGCCGAGCTGCTCGATGGCGGCGAAGTTCGTTTCGCTGAGGTTTTCGCTCAGCTTGGCGAAGCGGATCGGGCGGTCGCCTTTGAGATCGGGAGTGGGATCGACATCGGTGTCGTCGTCGGCGGCGGTGGCTTCAGTCTCGGTCTCGGCGGCGGGGGTTTTAACGACGGAAGCGGTCGAGTCGGATGAGACGTCGAAATTGAACGTGGCGGGGGTTGCCGGCGTAGATGCGGACGCCGTGGAGGCGACGGCGGCGGGTTTCGCGGGAGCGGCGGGGCGGACCTTGGTATTAAAAATCTTGGCGAGTTCGGCGGGGGTGAGACCGATGAGACGGGCGAGCTGCGGCCACTTCTTCTCGTCTTCAGGACGGAGCGCCTGAGGATCGACACCGAGGATGATGAGGGAGCGACTGGTCGCGAGCTTCGCGCCGTTGGCATCGAGAATATCTCCGCGACGGCCGGGGATCGGGTCGATCTTGTAGCGGGCCTGGGAAACGAAGCGCAGCAACGCATCGCGGTCGATGACATGCAGCCAGACGAGCCGCGCGCCGACACCGGCAAAGCTCGCCAACACGAGGACGGCGAGAATGAGCTGACGGGAAGCGGAGGCGAAGCCCTTGGCCATGGCTAGTTGCGCGCGGCGAGTTGGAAGGAGACGGGCGAGGCGGCGCGGTCTTTGAGGAACGCGCGGCTGGCCTTGGCGGCGAGGCGCATGGGTGCGCTCTCGGTGATGTCCTGCACCACCGGCCGCGAGAGGCCGAGACGCATGCTCACGTTGCGTTGCTCGAGCAACGCCGGCGCCTGCTCAAACTCGATCGAAGTGGCGGTCTCGGCGAGGTGGCGATTGAGCTCGGCGAGGCGGGTTTCGAGAACCTTGTTGGCGTTGGCGGTGAGAGAAATCTGATGACGCATCCAGACTGTGCCGAGTCCGATGGAACCGCTGAAGCAAATCGTGAACAGCGTGTAGATCACGAACTGGTTGACGAAGGCGTGGTTGTTGGGGCGCATGGGAAAAAGGCGGAGGGGCGAACGGAATGGCGTGGGCGGGGCGGAGCGGGACTGAGGCTTAGAGTTTGCGGAGGGCGCGGAGCTTGGCGGAACGGCTGCGGGGATTGGCGGCGATCTCGTCTTCGGCCGGGGTGACGGGTTTGCGCGTGAGGGGCTCGGCGTATTTCGCGCGGAGATCCTGCGGCAGGGAATCGTGGGCACCCTCGGGCTGGCCGCACTGGCGGCGGAAAAACTGTTTCACCGGGCGATCTTCGAGGGAGTGAAAACTGATGACCGCGAGCACGCCGCCCGATGCGAGTTTGGCGAAGGCGGCGGGCAAAGCGCGCTCAATGGCGCCGAGCTCGTCGTTGACGGCGATGCGGATGCCCTGGAACGAGCGCGTGGCGGGATGAATCTTCGAGGTGTGGCGGTCGCGCGGCGGGATGGCTTCGGAGATGATCGAGGCCAGCGACGACGTGCGGGCGAGCGCGCCGGTGGCGCGGGCGGCGATGAGCGCGCGGACGACGCGGCGCCAGTTCTGTTCCTCACCGTAATCGCGGATGGCGCGGACGAGCATCTCCTCGGTCGCGGTCTCCAACCAGCGACTGGCGGGGACACCGGCGCGCGGGTCCATGCGCATATCGGCCGGGGCGTCGTTACGAAACGAGAAGCCGCGCTCGACATCGTCGAGTTGGAACGAGGAGACGCCGAGATCGAAGAGGATGCCGTCGAAGCCGCTCTGGGGCAGCTCGGCGAGCTGGCCGAAATCGCGGTCAACAAGAGTGAACCGTTCGCCATATTCCGCGCTCAACGCAGCTGCGCGAGGCGCAGCGGCCGGATCGCGGTCGAGGCCGATCACGCTGACAGCAGGAGCGGCCGCAAGCATTGCGCGGGTGTGACCACCGCCGCCAAACGTGCAGTCGAGGTAGCGACCCGAGGGACGGGGCGCGAGGAACGCCAAGGTCTCGCGCAGCAGAACAGGCTGATGGCCGGGGAGCATGGGCGTGCGGATAGTTTCAACGACCGCCGGGAGCATCGGGGGAAGTGCGCGCGCGTTTGGCTTTGGGCGACGAGATCGTCCGCAGCACCAGCCCCGCAGCGCGCACGCGCGGGGTGACCGCAACCGAGGGGAAGGCCGTGACCGAGAACGCGAGGCCCTGCTCGGCATCGATCCACGCGGGAAACGCGCGGTGCAAGGCAGCGGCTCCGACGACGGTCTTGCGGAGGGGCAGACGAGCGGCGGTGATCTTGGCGATGCGGCGCATGGTCGTCAGATCCCGAGCCGACGCATGATGTCGCCGTAGTTTTCACCCGAGGTGCGCGCCTCGACTTTTTCCCAACGCGAGGGCGCGTAGAGGTTGAACTTGGTGAGCGAGCCGACGAGCACGGCATCTTTATCGATACCCGCGTGCTTCAGGAGATCGCCGCTGACGACGATGCGACCCTGCTTATCGAAAGAAAATGATTGGGTCTGCGAGAAAAAGCGGGCGACGAAGTCCTGCCCCGCCCCATCGCTGAGCGCCATCTGCGCGATCTTGGCGTGGAGTTTCTCAACCTCGGCGGGAGGCAACACGGCCACGTAACCATCGGGGTGAGGCGTTGCGAGAAACGTATCGCTCTCCTCGTGGGCATAGCGCCACGCCGACGGGATCGTGAGCCGACCTTTCTCGTCGAGGGTGTGCCTAAAAAGGCCCGTGTAAGAAGCTTTGCCGGTTTGCGCCATATGGGTGCGAAGCCGCCAAGTGCCCCACAACGCCCCTTTTCAACCCACTTTGCCCCACTATGGTCAAGCTAAGACCCATCGAAAACGTGTAAACTTGTTCACAATTCGATGTGGTCCGGCGGATTTTGGGCATAGCGGGCCGGGCGTTTTGACAAACGAAGCGCGAAGCAAGACCGAGGGTAGGGTTGCTCCAACCGAGAATACGGAAGAGAGCGCGTGCGCGACGGCTACCGTCCGATGAATCGCACTTCTGCCCCGACCATTTTCATCCGGGAGCCACGCGGGAGAAATTTGATTTTGTTATTTGAGCGTGAGTTTGCACCGTTCGGACATGGCCACCGAACAAGACGAAGTCCTCAGCATTTTCACCCGCACGCGCGCGTTGCTACAGGGGCATTTTGTCCTGCGCTCAGGTTTGCATAGCGGCCACTATTTTCAGTGCGCACAAGTGTGCCAGCACATGGATGCCGTCGAGCGACTGGCGGAACTTTTGGTGGCCAAGATCCGCGCGGCAGGTATCACGTTCGACACAGTGCTTGCTCCGGCCATGGGCGGATTGGTGATTGGCCAGGAGGTCGCGCGACAGGCGAAGGTGCGCTATATTTTTGCCGAGAAAGAAAACGATGTCCTCGTGCTGCGGCGCGGTTTCACGCTGAAGCCGGGCGAGCGCGTGCTCGTAGTCGAAGATGTCGTCACACGCGGCGGCCGGGCGGTCGAATGCCTGGAGATCATAAAAAAAGCCGGTGGCACCACGAGCGCAGTGGCCATGCTGGTGGACCGCAGTGCAGGCACGACGCGTTTTACGGTGCCGGACGTCTCGCTGCTCGAACTTAGTTTCCCCACCTACCCCGCCGATGCTTTGCCCGAAGCTTTGGCGAAATTGCCGATAGAAAAACCCGGCAGCTGAGGAGTCATCCGAGACGCAGGCGCGGGACGAGGAGGCAGCGGGAACAAGGTCGGAACAACGGCTCACGAGAACGGCATCCACGCCTGTCGTCTCGACGAGCATAAAAGCACGGTGTAAATACATACATGGGGAGCCGCGTGTTGGGCGCTCCCCTACCCGACGTAGGCGGTAAGAAATGGGCGAACTTCGGAGCGGAGTCCGACCACTGGCGTCACTTTATTCTGACTGCGATAAATCGATAAGAACCCCGGAAATTCACGAGCAAAAGATTGCTTCCTTGCACTAGCAGCAACTTGGCGGAGATCAAATCGGTGACGGACGTGCGATTGATTTCGATGACGATCATGCCGGCGGCGAGGCGATCCGCGTAGGGAGAAGTCTCCTCAATATCGGTGATGAGCAGGCCGTTCACGCGGGCTTCAAGACCGCTGCGTTTGCGCGCTTCTTCGGTGAGCTTGGTGACGTTGACGCCGGCGAGCAGCTCATTCGGTTTCTCGGCGAGCTTGCCGAGGGTGACGTCGAGCGAGCGTTCCTTCGAGTCGCGCATGAGCTTCACCTTCACCTTGGTGTCGGGGAGCATTTGCGCGATGACGAGGCGGAGTTCTTCGAGCGTGCTGACGGCTTTTCCGTTGATGGCGAGGATGACATCGGTGCGTTTTAGACCGGCTTTTTCGGCGGGGCTGTCGGGCGAGATGTCGGTGATCGCGACGCCGCGCGCGTCTTTGGGCAAGCCGAGTTGCTCGGCGACATCGGCCGTGACGGTCTCGGTGGTGACGCCGAGATAACCGCGAGTAACGGTGCCCGTGGCGACGAGGCTGTTCATCACGCTCGCGGCAAAATTAATCGGGATGGCAAAGCCGATGCCGATGTTGCCGCGCGAAGGCGAAATGATTGCGCTATTCACACCGACGAGACGGCCCTTGGCATCGACGAGCGCGCCACCGGAATTGCCCATGTTGATCGCAGCATCGGTCTGGATAAAATTTTCGTAGCCGGCGACGTTCTCAAGGAGACCGAGTTGGTTGCGGCCTTTGGCGGAGACGATGCCCATGGTCACCGTCTGCCCGACACCGAGCGGATTACCCACGGCAAAGACGACATCGCCGACGCGCAAATTATCGCTGTCGGCCAAGGTGATGAAGGGAAGTTTTTCAGCATCGATTTTGATCACGGCGACATCGGTCTTCGGGTCGGCGCCGATAATTTTGGCGGTGAATTCGCGGTCGTCGGTGAGTGAGACTTTCAACTCATCTGCGCCCTCGACGACGTGGTTATTGGTGAGGATGTAACCGTCGGCCGAGATGATGACGCCGGAGCCAAGGCCCTCCTGTTTGCTGTCGCGCTCCTGATCGGGAGCGGCGTCGCCAAAAAATTGACGGAGCAGCGGATTCACGGCGCGCGGTTTAACGATCTTGGTCGAGTAGATCGAAACCACGGTCTTTTGGACGGGCTCAAGCACATCAGCGTAACTTGAAACCAC